>CABSMD010000287.1 GCA_902478725.1 uncultured Clostridia bacterium | reverse complement strand
GAGCAAAAGTCAGCGTGGGATTGGTGTGGTATCTTTATCTAAGTGAACCCCCGCGTTCCCATTTTGAAACAGCCTGGGTACTGATATGCAGAGAGGAAGCCAACCGACTTTGAGACCAACCTCTTTTTTTTCTGTATTTTTCAATCTGAACACCGACGGTAACTTTCATATTGATTCCCCTCCCGCTTGATTTATGGCATACTCTATTATAGCGCACCTCCAGTCCCCTGACAATCAATTTACTATTGCAAAAAACAAAAGAAATTCAACTGGCGGTTGATAAAAAACGGCAGCCCTTAGAAAGGGACTGCCGAGAGTTATCTATGTCAGTAAACGGACTTTTGTATTCAGGTGTTACAAAACACCCCACCGGATTAAAAACTCCGGCAGGGGGAGAGGATCTTATTATCTGTTATCAGCATATGCTGTTGAACACAATCCTCATCCCGTCAACGCAACCTCCTAAACGAAACCCAGTTGCTCCGGAAGTCAGATTGGTTGAACATTATAAGTATTTAGTCGCTTCATTAATAATGGAGTCAATGTTTTTGCGGTTTTTCCCCATGTCCATAGCTCCGCCGAACATGATACCAGTTTTCGGCGTTGATAGAATAGAAATTTTAGTCTTATTATCTTCCATAGATTCAAGGGTAATAGTAATGTCCTCGCCCCAGGAAAAAAGAGAGACGCCAGCTTTCGCATGTATCGTTTTCGTAATCTTATTGGTGTTGTCAACCTGCATCCCCTTCAAGTTTTGAATCGCTTTCTCAATTGCGCTGAAAACGGATTCCCATGGATAATCTAATACAATGTCTTGGCTGTGATCGACTAAACTCATCTGTTTCACCTCCTTTTCTTGTATTTTTACACTACCTTCCATGGACAAGGGCTGCACACGGTTTACCATTGTCTGCCCGCATACCTGTTCAGCGCTCTCCTCCTTGTCTTACTGAGATAAGAATCGGACGAGAACGCTGTTAGCGCCGGATCGGTGTGCTGTCCGTGTACCTTTGTAAAGGGAAGGCAGGATCCCTTCATAACTATAGCATTAATGGAGTCCAAAAGTCAACCATCACATGTTATTTACTTCACAAAAAATTCTGTCATAAATGGCCGGAAGCGTTTGCGCAGGTTATTGGTCTGCAATTTCAGATTTTTCCGGCTTTCGTTGGCGATGGAATGGTAGAATTGCCGCCATAGTTTTTGATACATGGCCTCATCCTCACAAACCTCGATCGGCGGCAGCTTATTGACCTCGACGATCATAGACTGACCGGGCGGGAGGTAAACCGCCGCCTTGCCGCGTTTTACGTCGTGAATCAAAAAACGTTCGGTGGAGAGCCGGTCGGTAAAATGATTCAACAGCAGCGTCAGGCAGTCGGCATTGGGGGAAACCTTGGCGTAAAGCGCGCCGCTTTTCAATTCTGAAAATCGCGCGAATCCGCTTAACAGATGCGCTTCGTGAGAAACATATTGTGCCAGTTTCATACAATGGTTGACACAATCGACCGCAATCGCGCTCTGCGCCCGCGGTCCCTGTTCCAAACCAAGCTTGACAAAGTTATAGATGGAGAGAAAGCGGGACTCCTCTTCTGCCAAGAACGCTGTGTAAATGGTTTGATAGAACGGGAACGTCAATTTTTTTACGATTCCGCGTATGACCCGCCTGGCCTTTTGCGGCTCGGTAGAAATAAGAATCCGCTTTGCAAACAGGTCAACCTGATGGGTTTCTCCCACGATGGCCGTAGGGTGTGTTTGCTGGGAATAGCCATAAAAAAGCGCACACATCAATCCCTCGAAGGTGCCGTCGATCACAAAGGTTACATCTGACCGCTGAGACATTTGGCATGATCCTCCCTGCTGGGCAGCAACGGGCTGGAATCCATCCAGGAGAGCTGCTGCACGTGATTTGTTAAATCGGGAACCGCATTTTTTTCGTTCACCAGATTTTGCCGGATAAAGGAGGGACGAAAAGGGAAGCGGTCCATCATTTTGCCGTTGCATGTGATGAAATACCGTGCGCGTTTTAAAACAATCCCCAGCTTCTTCAAACCAACAAAATCCAATCTGCCATACCGCCGCGCAGCCAGGATGCGTTTTGCCCCCTTCACGCCAATGCCTGGGACACGAAGCAGCGTTTCATAATCCGTCCGGTTAATCTCGATGGGAAATTGGTCAATATGCCGTAGCGCCCAGCCACATTTGGGATCGAGCAGCGGGTCGAGATTGGGCTCATCGTCGGTAAACAGCTCGTCCGCCCGAAACTGGTAAAACCGGATCAGCCAGTCCGCCTGATACAACCGGTGCTCGCGCAGAAGCGGTGGCTTCTCGATCTTAGGCAGCGCTGGCAGATTGGATACCGGGATATAGGCTGAGTAAAATACCCGACGAAGGCCATAGGTTTTGTACAAACCTTCGGACAGCTTCATGATATTTTGGTCGGTTTCAGGCGTTGCACCAATGATCATCTGGGTGCTCTGTCCCGCCGGAACAAACCGTTTGACGGAACGGTATTTGACCAGCCCTTCCTTGTTTTCGGTGATCTTACTTGTAATCATTCCCATTGGTTTCAGGATAGCGGGCTTACTTTTTTGCGGGCAAAGCATGTTCAGGCTCCGCTCCGATGGCAGTTCGATATTGACACTCATGCGGTCGGCCAGCATCCCCAAACGTTCCACCAATGGCTCCGAACAACCGGGTATCGCCTTGGCGTGGATATAACCGTTGAACCCATATTCATTGCGCAGGATAGAAAGCGTCTCAATCAATTGTTCCATGGTGTGGTCCGGATTTTTTGGGATCGCCGAACTTAAAAATAATCCTTCAATATAATTCCGTTTATAAAAATTGATGGTCAAATCTGCAATTTCGCGCGGTGTAAAGGTTGTCCGCCTTAGGTCGTTCGACACGCGGTTGACACAGTATTGGCAGTCGTAACGGCAAACATTGGTCAACAGTATTTTTAACAGCGAAATACAGCGCCCATCGGTCGCAAAGCTGTGGCAAATCCCCTTTGCCACACAGCTCCCAAATTTACCGGCGCCGCTGCGGTCGACCCCACTTGAGGTGCAGGCCACGTCGTATTTGGCGGCGTCCGCCAAGACGTCCAGTTTATCGATAATTTCCACTTTTTTCACCCCGGTTATCAATCGGATTTTCTTATACTATACCATAGTATATCCGAAAAGTCAAACGTATGTTCGCATATAAGTATGGTAATTTTTGTATGTAAAAAGCACTGGCCGGAATCCACCCAACCAGTGCTTTTATTTTGTTATATGGTCAGCGTCCCATTTTCATTGA
>CABSMD010000286.1 GCA_902478725.1 uncultured Clostridia bacterium | reverse complement strand
GCCCGGCTCACGCCGATGTTGCGCGACAGGCTGAAATCTCCGATTCCATAAACGATGCCGAAGTTCACCGCCTTGGCGCTGTTGCGCATTTGAGGGGTAACCTCCTCCGGCTCCACGCCGAAGATATGCGCGGCGGTTTCGGTATGGATATCCGCGCCGTTTAAGAAGGCCTTGATCATTTCCGTATCGTTTGCCATATGCGCCAGCACCCGAAGCTCGATCTGGGAATAGTCCGCGTCCACCAAAACCGTCCCCTCTGGCGCGGTGAACAGCTTGCGCAGCAGGCGACCCTGCTCCTGACGGATCGGGATATTTTGCAGGTTCGGCTCGGTACTGCTCAGCCGCCCCGTCTGGGTGGCGGCCTGATTGTAGTTGGTGTGCAGGCGGCCGTTGTCATCCACCAGAGGCAGCAGGCCGTCGACATAGGTGGATTTGAGCTTGGTCAGCTGACGGTAGTCGATCAGCAACGGGATGATGTCGTGCATCCCATACAGCCGCTCCAGCGTCTCGATATCGGTGGACGGGCCGGTTTTGTTCTTTTTATAGACCGGAAGCTGTAATTTGCGGAACAGGATCTCCCCCAGCTGTTTAGTGGAGTTGATGTTGAACTCCTCCCCCGCCGACCGGTAGATGTCCTGCTCCAGCACGGCAATCTTCTCCCCGTATTCCGCCGACAGGGACAGCAGCATCTCTTGATCGACGTGCACGCCGTAGGCCTGCATATCCGCCAAAATATGGGCAAGGGGCAGTTCAATCTGGTAATAGAGCTCCTTTTGGCCGCCCTCCGAAAGCCGGGCGGTCAGCACACCATAAAGGTCATAAATGGCTTTGGCGGGCTGGGAGACCGGCTGTTCAAGGTAAACCGCCGTGATCTTATCCAGCGAAAGCGGTACGTCCGACTGGTCTATTATATAGGCGGCCAGCATCACGTCAAAGGCGATATTGGCCGGTTCGATCCCCTGTTCACGCAACGATAAAATGTCGTTTTTCACATCGTATCCGATTTTTTCGATCGCGGGGTTCTCAAAAAGGGCTTTATAGCTGACCTCCGGCGATACCAAATAGACCGCCTCACCCGCGCAAAGCGACAGCCCGCCGTCGGAAAACGCATAGGCCACGCGCTCCGGGATGAGGGCGTCGAACGCCTCCTGCGTGGTGATTTCAACGGTTTCTATGACCGGCTGCTCCTCTTTCTCTTCCTCCTCCAGCCCCATGCGGGTGATGAAGGAATTGAGGTCGAGGGAACGGAACAGTTCCAGCAGTTTTGGCTTATCGTATTCGCGCACGGCAAAGGTTTTCAGGTCAAAGGTCATCGGCACAGCACGGTCGATGGTCGCCAGAAACCGGCTGTCAAAGGCGGCCTGCCGGTCGGCCAGCAGCTTTTCACGCATTTTGGGCTTGATGGCAGGATCGTCGATCCTCTCATAGATCGCCTCCAGCGAACCGAAGGTATGCATCAGCGCAAGCGCTCCCTTTTCCCCAATGCCCGCCACGCCGGGAATGTTATCTGACTTGTCCCCCATAATCGCCTTCAAATCGATAAACTGCGCCGGGGTGAGGCCGTATTCCTCCTGTACCTTCGCCGCGTCGTAGTCGTCGTCCTGGGTCTTGCCGGAAATGGTACGCACCAGCTTGACATAGGTTTTCTCCGAGGCAAGCTGGAGATCGTCCTTATCGCCGGTCAGGATACAGCAGCCGATTCCCTCCCTCTCACAGGCGGCGGACACGGTGCCGATGATGTCATCCGCCTCATAGCCGGGCATCTCGAGCACCGGGATGCGCATCGCTTTTAAAATATCCTTCGTGGGCACAAGCTGGGAGGCAAGCTCATCCGGCATCCCCTTACGCTGTGCCTTGTATTTTTCATAAAATTCATGCCGGAAGGTGGGCGCGCGCATGTCAAACGCGGCACAGATTCCATCCGGCTGCTCGCTTTCCGCGTATTTTAACATAATATTCAAAAAGCCGTAAACCGCGTTGGTATACTCTCCCCGCTGATTGGTCAGCAGCTTAATTGCGTAAAACGCGCGGTTTAAAATGCTATTCGCATCGATGATCATTAGTTTTTTCATGGCCGCCTCCAAGTTGATTTTCCTGTTGCTATCTATTATAACCCAATCCATGGTAAAAAAAAAGACCAATTCATGATTTGCGTCCGCAAAATTTTTGCGGACGGCTTATTTGAATAAAAACGCTAACCACCGCAAGCGGGACGAGTTACAGTAAACCTATTAAGACAAACAGGTTATCAAACGGTGAAGGAGGAATAAGATGGATGAACGCATGTTGAAAGAAGGCATGGCAAAAGTCGTGGCCTATGTATTTCAGGCGTTTTTATCGGGGGATGAGGTTGGCGACCGGCTGATTCAGATGAAAAACAATATTATCCCCGCGATGCGGAAGCTGATAAACTACGCGGGGGTAAAAGACCCCGAGGAGATGGAAAAGCTCCCGTTTGTTACGCCCTATGATGTGCTGGAGGACGGCTTGGAAAAAGTGGTCAAAGCGTTTTACGACGAGCTGCGAAAAAAATTTTCGACTGAGTCAAGGGACGAAAACTACGCCGCCATGCAGAAACGGGTCATCGCCTGGCTGGACCGCTCGGAGGCACGAATGCTCGAAGCGGTAAAAAAACAGCTGAAAACAGACATTGCCACCCAACAGGAGGTAACAAAAATATTCCTGCATTTGTCTGAACTATTGGAAAATGAAACGGCGCGGCTAAACAAATATTTGGCGGAGGAGAATAGACAATATGCCAAAAGTGTGGTAGTATCGAACTGTATCAAAAAGGGGTATCAGGCATACCGGTTTGTGACAGAGGGAGAAAACTGCGAGGACTGCAACAGCCTGGATGGAAAGACTTTTCCACTAAGCGAGGCCAAGATCGGGGAGAACATGGCCCCGATGCATCCCAACTGCAACTGCCGGACAGGAGTATTGGACAAAAACGGCAATATAGCGTTTTATGCTGAGGATTTGCGGGACGGAAAGGTTCCTGAACGCATAAGGCCACGGACACTACCGGGAATCCAACCCTGGACGCTGCCGCAGACACCGCAGACACAGAAAGAAGAAGCACAAAAGGGCGACGAGATCACAGAACTGACCGAGTCGGAGGCGCTGTTTATCGCCAAGCTGCAGTCAATAGGCGTTTCGTTTGACAAGGCGCTGGAAATCCTGTATGAAATGAAGAGGACAAACGGCAAGGTGCCGGAAGAAAAGTACAAAGAATGGGGATTTGCGGACAAGACCGGGATCGCATATGTTGAACTGCAGTATAAAATGATTCGGGAAGGGATGACGCT
>CABSMD010000285.1 GCA_902478725.1 uncultured Clostridia bacterium | reverse complement strand
CAATTATACCGCCTTTTCCACCTAAAGTCAACAGGAATCGTCATTTCTATTAATGAAAATTTACCAGCGTACTATTGCATTTATATGCTTCTTTTTTGGAGGTTCAGAACGGTAACATAATGGAGAATATCAAAGGGTTCCGCAATTGTGCTCAAATATTGCAGATGCTCTGTCTCAAAGGCGGCTACTTCGTCCACGCTCAACGCGGACGCGCCGATCCCACGGCAGGCTTTGATGCGGCCGTTCCAGCTCTCACGGGTAAAGGTGACAGGCACGTCATAGGTTATCGCGTGCTCCACGTCAAAGTATCCTACGGTGCTTTGCGGCGCTGTCAGCGGACCCCGTTTCATATGAGCGCCCGTCCAGGACGGGTTATACTGTAAGACCAGTTCCTCGCTGTACCGGGCTATTTCACTCTCATCCGGAAGCCACGCCATAAACAGGATACAGAAATGACCGTTGTCCCTAAGCAGTTCATGTATTTTTGGTATCACAACGGATTGGTCAAAATATAAAAAGCATTGGCAGGCCGTTATAACGTCAAATGAGTTTTTGGGGAAATCAAGCTTTTCCGCCGAAGAAACAACATATTCGATCTGCATACCAGCAGACAATTTTTTTGCTTCGGCGATCTGGTTTTCGGAAATATCCGCACCCACAAAGCTGGCGCCATAACGGCACAAATTCCGCGGCAGGACGCCCGTACCGGTACCTAAATCCAAAACACGCTGTCCCTTCGTACACAAATCAAGCTCGATGATTTTTTGATAAAACAGGTCGGGATAGATGTCCCTGTATCTTGCATAATACTTTGAAGCAAGGCCCCAGTCAAACTCTTTCCCATGGTCGATCTCCTTGTTAACCAAAGCTTTCCTCTCCTCCCTACCAATCTATAATAGTAAACAAACACCGGCACGCAAAGCGCCGGTGTGTCATTTACTGGTTTACAATATTTTCCGCATTGGCAAGCTCCAGCTTGAACTGCTGCAGGGCAAGCGCGCGGTGGCTGATTTCATTTTTCAATGAATCCGGCATTTCGGCAAAGGTCTTATTGAAGCCGCTGACATAGAAGACCGGATCATAGCCAAATCCGCCGCTTCCGCACCGGCTCGTGGTAATCAGCCCCTCACATTCCCCCCGCGCGACAATCTCACGCCCATCGGGAAAACAGGCGGCGATCACCGACACAAAGCGCGCGGTACGCCGCTGGGTCGGCACCCCCTCCAGCAAAGAAAGCAGCTTATCGATATTTTTTTCATCGTCCGAAGGCTCGCCGGCAAATCGCGCCGAATAAATACCAGGCTGGCCATCTAAATAATCCACAACCAAACCGGAGTCATCCGCAACCGTTAAGGCACCGGACAGCCGGGCAACCTCACGCGCCTTTTTTAACGCGTTTTCCTCAAATGTCTGCCCATCCTCCACAACGTCCGCCGCAATCCCGACCTCAGCCTGAGATAGCACCTCATGCCCAATAAGGATTTTTTTAAATTCTTTCAGCTTCCCGTTGTTTTTGGTTGCCACAACGATCTTCATCCCAGCACCTTCTTTTGCAGCTCTATTAGTTCGCTAATACCATTTTGCGCAAGGGACAGCATACCATCAAGCTGCTTCTTTGAAAAAGAAGCCTGTTCTCCTGTGCCCTGCAACTCAATAAATTCATTCCGGTCGGTCATGACGACATTCATATCGACCGAAGCCGCGCTGTCCTCCGCATAGCAAAGATCCAGCAGCAGATCGCTTCGGATCATGCCGACGCTGACCGCCGCAACCATATTTTTGATTGGGTTACGCGGAAGGGTACCGTTTTTATATAGCTTTGTAAGAGCTTCTGCCAACGCAACAAAACCGCCGGTAATCGAAGCGGTACGGGTACCGCCATCTGCCTGGATCACATCACAGTCGATGATGACGCTTCTTTCACCCAACGCTTCCATATCAATCGCCGTTCGCAAGGAGCGTCCGATCAGGCGCTGAATCTCCGCTGTCCTACCGGCGAGCTTCAGCTTGGCAATATCCCTGCTGTTGCGCTGCGCGGTGGAGCGCGGCAGCAACGAATATTCCGCCGTTACCCAGCCGCTTCCGCTTCCTTTTTTGTGCATGGGGACATGTTCTTCTACCGTAGCGGTACAATGAACCTTTGTATCACCGAATTCGATGAGCGCCGAGCCTTCTGCATACTTATTGAACCCCTTTGTTATCGTAACCTTACGAAGCTGGTCGTAATCCCTTCCGTCTAACCTAATCATATCATTTTGTCTCCCATCAACGCTGCACCCGGCCGGAGGCATCGCCGTTCGCCAATTTTTTTACTTCATCCACTGTCACCAGGTTTACATCGCCCGGAATGGTATGCTTCAAGGCCGAAGCCGCAACCGCAAACTCCGCTGCGTCCTGCATGGACATACCACTGACCAAGCCGTAAATCAGGCCGGAAGCGAAGGAATCTCCCCCACCCACCCGGTCGACGATATGGATATCATACCGTTTGGTGTGGTAGAACTCCGTTCCATCATAGACCAGCGCCGACCAGCCGTTATCCGACGCGGAACGGCTTTCCCGCAGGGTGGTCGCAATATACCGGAATCCAAATGTATCCTTCATCTGCCGGAAAATCTCCTGATATCCCTCAAAATTCAGCTTGCCAGCCATCACATCGGTGTTGGAGGGCTTAAAGCCAAGCGTGGTTTCCGCATCCTCCTCGTTACCGATACAGACATCGACATACTGCATCAGATTGGTCATAGTAGCTTTGGCCTTTTCCGGCGACCAGAGATTTTTCCGATAATTCAAGTCGATACTTACGGTTACGCCGTGCTTTTTTGCAGCACGCATAGCCGCTTCGGTCAGTGCGGCGGCCTCATCACTTAAAGCCGGCGTAATGCCTGTAGTATGAAACCAAACAGCGTCTTTAAAGATACTGTCAAAATCAAACTCATTTACTTCCGCCTCCGCTATGGCAGAGTGTTTCCGGTCGTAGACCACTTTGCTCGGACGCATGGACGCGCCGCTTTCCAGATAATAAATCCCGATCCGTTCTCCGCCGCGCACGATATAGTCGGTGTTGACACCAAACTGACGCAGGCTGTTGACAGCAGATTGCCCGATGGGGTTATCCGGCAGCTTAGTAACATAATAGGAATCCAAGCCATAATTGGCCAGCGCAACCGATACATTGGCTTCTCCGCCGCCATACACGACATCGAAGGTATCCGACTGTACGAACCGTTGAAAACCGGGGGTGGAAAGGCGAAGCATAATCTCGCCCATGGTAACTACTTTTTTTGACATTGAAAAATAATCCTTTCTATATTGTTTC
>CABSMD010000284.1 GCA_902478725.1 uncultured Clostridia bacterium | reverse complement strand
TCCATCCTCGTCTGAGATTTCATTGATAATGTTTTTGATGGAATGGATCAGCTCGCGCACGTCATCCTTACTCTCTTCCTTTACCGTGTTTTTAGGTGCTGAAGCGACCTTGGCGGCAGAGGATAGAGCCTCGAGATATTTGAATTTCTCACATGCAACGATAAAGGGGCGTGGCGTTTTTTTCTCACCCATACCCAACACAAACTTGCCGGACTCGCGCAGGCGTGCGGCCAGTTTGGTAAAGTCGCTGTCGCTGGATACGATGCAAAAGCCGTCCACATTATGGGAATACAAGATATCCATAGCGTCGATAATCAGAGCGGAGTCGGTCGCGTTTTTGCCGGTGGTATAGCTGTATTGCTGGATCGGCGTGATCGAGTATTCCAGCAAAACCTCTTTCCATGCGCCCATCTGCGGACTTGTCCAATCCCCGTAAATCCGTTTGTAGGTCGGGATGCCGTGATTGGCAATCTCGTCTAAGATAAATTTGATATATTTTTGCGATACATTATCCGCGTCGATCAGCAACGCGATATTTCTTTCATTTTCCATTCTCTTTCCCCCGATTCGGTATTATATGATTAGTATATAGCATACATTTTGAAATTAACAAAGCAACCCCGCTTTCTCAAAATAAAAATAGAAACAGGCAGTTTCCTGTTGAAACTGGCGTTGCTTACAGTATATCACATTTTTCTAAAATAGCAACAGGCAATAAAAAACCGGCCACAGCTTTTTTGCATATGGCCGGCCTTGGTTTACTCATCTACGTCATCTGTCGGCTTGAAAACCGATGCAATATCCAGATGGCCTTTAAACTGGTCTGTTTTCTTTCCATCTACGGTAAATTCAACCTTTTCGATTCCATCGAGTGCGGTCAGGGAATTAACAATTGCATAGATGGTGGCATATTCACCGGAAGAACCGCCGCCGTGGGCGTCCACAAAAGCCTTGTCAAAATCAATCGTAACGGTTTTGTTTTTCACCGAAGCAACCTGCATTGTTCCCTGTTGGGGGATCGGGTTCACCAGCGTGTCGGTCAGTGGTCCCTTCTTGAGCTCCTCAAGCACGGTGTTGACCTGGTCTTCCTTCTTTTCCATCAATGCCTTATCCACGAACCGCTTTTCCAGCGTAAGCTGGCTGGTTTCCCGGTTGGGAAAATACAGGCTCAGAATTACCTTTTCGTTTTGCTTGACCTCTACCTCCGCGACTGCGTTTGCCGACGTATTGTCCGCGCCGCAAGCGGTGACGGAGAACAGCAACAGCATTGCCAGCAGAATCGAAGCTGCCTTCTTCATGCCAAACGCCTCCTATTACTCTCAAAATCCCTCTTTCCCGGTATACTATACATATGCCGTGAATTCTGGTTTTATGAAATAAATTCGGAGAAGCGGATCGCCGGCTAGTTTCGCTTGAACCATTTTGCGATTTCCATCTGGACAATCGTAAGCAGAGATAGCCCAATCACGGCAAACCACCCTGCGGCGGAGGGCAATGTGAGCCGGAAGGCGCTTTGCAGTGCCGGTATGAACAGAATACATACCATGAGAAGGAGCGATACCGCAAAGGAGACAAACAGCCATGGGTTGATCCCTTCCGCCCGTACCCAGATCGGCTCGGTGTTGGAGCGCTGGTTGAAGGCACGCAACATTTGTGAAAAAGCCAAGACACAAAAAGCCATGGTCTGGCCCGTGCTGTGGGTTCCAATCGTTACACCGATCCAATAAGCGATAATTGTCATAGCAGCCACGAAGATTCCCTGTGTTATCACCCGGTGTACCAGATTCTTTTCAAACAGGGTGCCGGACTTGACCGGCTGATGCTTCATGATGTTTTTGCTGGCAGGATCAACCCCAAGCGCAAGCGCGGGCAGTGTTGCGGTGGCCAGGTTAACCCACAGGATATGCACGGCCAGCAGCGGCGCGTCCCAGTTAAAGAGCGTTGCCACGAACAAGGTCAGGATTTCCGCTATGTTACCCGCTAGCAGAAATTGTATGACCTTTTGGATGTTGCGGTAAACCCTGCGGCCTTCCTTGATCGCATAAGCGATTGTGGTAAAGCTGTCATCCAATAGAATCATATCGGAGGCGTCCTTGGCGACGTCGGTTCCGGTGACGCCCATTGCAACGCCAATATCCGCGGCTTTGAGGGCGGGGGAGTCATTCACTCCGTCGCCGGTCATGGCGGCCACCTCGCCGGTGCGTTTGAGGGACTGGATGATACGCAGCTTGTCAGACGGCGATACGCGGGCAAAAACCGTGGTGGTTTTTACTGAGATGTCCAGCTCGCCGTCGGTCATACGGTCCAGCTCGTCACCGGAGAGGATGGTATCACCCGGCTGATAAATACCAAGCTCCTTTGCGATGGCAAGGGCGGTTACCCTGTGGTCGCCTGTAATCATAATTGTGCGGATACCGGCCTCACGGCAGATTCTGACGGACTCGGCCACCTCTTTTCTAGGTGGGTCGATCATCCCGGCCGCACCGATAAAGGTCAGATCAATTTCAATGTTTTCATCGTCCTCCTCCGGAACCTCCGCCAGCGTCCGCATGGCAAATCCAAGCACACGCAGGGCATTTTCCGACATAGCGAGGCAGAGCCTTGCGATGTCGGTTTTGTCGGTTTCGGTAATGGGCCGCACACCCTGGGAGGTCAGAATGTGGGTACAAAGCGGAAGCATTTCATCCACGGCGCCCTTTGTGTAGGCAGTGTATTTTCCGTCAATCCGGTGTACCGTCGTCATGCGCTTGCGGTCAGAGTCAAAGGGCTGCTCAAACAGGCGTGGATGGTCGTCTTCCAACAGTTCGTGATCAAAGCCAAACGCCTGCGCCATATAGATCAGCGCTCCCTCGGTGGGATCGCCGATAATCTCATCCTTACGATCAGGGTCGAGGCTTGCGTCATTGCAAAGGGCGGCTGCGTAAACCAGCTCCTGATAGACCTTCGGATGTTTTGCGGCGGCGTCCTTCACCGGCGTTGTTTGACCGGACTCAAAGTCGCCGTTGACGGCAATCTGGGTCACGGTCATTTTATTTAAGGTAAGCGTACCTGTTTTATCGCTGCAAATGACCGTGGCGCTGCCCAGGGTTTCCACGGCGGGCAGTTTTCGGATCAAGGCGTTTTTCTTCGCCATTCGCTGCACGCCAAGGGCCATAACAATGGTAGCAGTAGCGGGCAGGCCCTCCGGTATGATAGAAATTGCCAATGAAATCGCCACAAGAAACTGTGGAATCAGCGGCCGGTGATACAATGCGCCAATTCCAAAAATCAGGGCGCAAACGATCAGGCCCACAATGGTAAGTGTCTTTCCTACTGCGTTCAGCTTGCGCTTAAGGGGGGT
>CABSMD010000283.1 GCA_902478725.1 uncultured Clostridia bacterium | reverse complement strand
CCAGACTTATTAATGAAAAAGATTTTCCCGTTGCAGTCCAGTTTAATTGGAGGAATGTAGAATGAGAAAGGTAAGAATAGCTTTGATCGGCCTGAACAAATTAAGCCATGCCCAGCCGATCGTAAGCAGCATAAAAAAACAGAACGATATTTTTGAATTGGCAGGATATACACTGCCGGAAAACGAAAGAGAAAAGTTCCCGGAAATCGTGGCACAACTGGATGGGTACAAAGAAATGTCGCTGGAAGAGATCTTAAATGACAGTACAATGGAAGCGGTAGCGGTTGAAACGGAGGAAATTTATCTAACCAAATATGCAGCGCTTGCGGCGGAGCATGGAAAACATATACATATGGAAAAACCGGGTGGAACTTCGCTGGGCGAGTTTGAACAGCTTATTGAAACAGTAAAAAAGAACGGAACGGTTTTTCATACGGGATATATGTACCGTTACAACCCTTACGTAAAAGAACTTATTCAAAAAGTGAAAAGCGGCGAGATGGGAGAGATTATCAGTGTTGAGGCACAGATGAACTGTTATCACACGGCCGCTAACCGGCAATGGCTGGAAGCGTTTCCAGGTGGGATACTGTTCTTTTTGGGCTGTCATTTGATAGACCTTATTTTACAAATCAAAGGGAAACCGGAGCGTATCATCCCCTTTCACTGCTGTACGGGTCTGGATGGCGTTACAGCGCAGGACTTTGAGATGGCCGTGTTTGTATACAAAAACGGCGTTTCATTTGCGAAGGTCAATGCAGCGGAGGTCGGCGGCTTTGCCAGACGGCAGCTTGTGGTATCGGGCAGCAAACAGACGGTCGAGCTGAAACCTTTTGAAAGGTATACGCCGGGCGGGCTGTATACCGGTATGACCGAATATCACAGTGAGGATTGGAACGATACAGGCAAAACAGAAAACAGCAGCGTCTATGACCGTTATGATTCTATGATGGCAGCCTTTGCGGCAATGGTGCGGGGAGAATGCGAGAACCCGTATACCTGCGACTATGAATTAGAATTGTATAAAACCATTCTGATGGCTTGTGGAGAGGGGAAAAAATGAAAACAATACTTATTTTAGGCGCAACCGGCGCGATGGGACGTTATCTTGTTCCCAAACTTGCGCAGGACGGATATGTTGTAGAGGGCGTATCGCTCGACGAAGCCCAGACAACCCTCCCACAGGTGACCCATTACCGGTTTAACGCGAAGGATAACGCGCTTTTAGAGAATTTTCTTGCGGATAAAAAATATAATGCGATTGTTGATTTTATGCTTTATTCCACCAGCGAATTTACAAAACGGTATAAAATGCTGTTAAAGAGCACAGCACATTATATTTTTCTTTCTTCGTACAGGGTTTACGCAGACCTTGCGCATCCCATCCGGGAAAACTCGCCGAGACTTTTGGAGGCGTCGCAGGACGATGTGTTTCTCGGGCGCCAAACGGAGGAATACGCGCTTTACAAAGCGTGTCAGGAGGACATTTTAAGAAATTCGGGTTATGCAAACTGGACCATTCTCAGGCCGACGATGGTATACTCCACCTATCGATACCAGCTTGTGGGGCTGAAGGCAAGCACATTTCTTTACCGTGCGCAACAGAATAAGCCGATTATTCTTCCGGAAAACGCAATGGATAAACATGCGGCGATGACCTGGGCGGGGGATGTTGCAAACATGATTTCGGGACTACTGTTCAACGAAAAGGCATATAAAGAAACGTTTACGATCGGGAGCAGCGAGCAGAATACGTGGAGCGATGTGCTGCGCTATTACCAAAATGTTCTTGGTTTTGAGTGTATTCTGGTAAGCGAAAAGGAATATGAAAAGATATTTCACGCCTATAAAGCAGAGTGGTATAAACATCTGTATGACAGGTTTTATGACAGAGTCATTGACAATACCAAGCTGTTAAGCGTGACCGGCCTGAAGCAATCCGATTTTATTTCGCTTGAGGAGGGGCTCAAAAGAGAGTTAGAGTCCATACGCGATTATCAATGGGCAGCCGCTACGGATATCAGCGAGAGCATGGACAGTTATATGAGTATGAAAAGGGGACAGAAACGATTCTGATAAACAATGACGGTATATAAAAAAGCAGGTGAAATGAATATTTCACCTGCTTTTTTATTGCGGGTTGTCCTTAGGCGTGCACCATAATATCGGGTCTTTTTTTTGACAGGTTTCGTCCCGTTGCAAAAGAATGATATTGCACATGTTATGGGGAAGGCGGTTTGTCGTCGGCCTGGAAGCAAGTGTCTATATCAGAGAAAATGTCCCTGTTACCGGCGGTTTGAAAGAAGCCGTCGAATTTGGCCGACCACATCCGCCAGGGAATTACGGGACGAAACCTGTCAAAAAGCACGGATTTTAACATATTGCAGAGCAGGTCGATGTCGTATTCGGATTTTGGGACGCAGTTCTCCGGCGGTGCGTCGAACTTCAAAATGGCGTTGTAAAGGCTCAGAAAATCCGCATCAAGCAGGTTGATGATTCTGCTGGTCATTTCCATTTGTTACGCCTCCAATCGACTTATAGTGACAAAACTATACATACACCTAGAAGATATCATAGTTTTGACAGATTGTCAAGCGTGGTGCCAAATGTTATGATACGTCTATAAGACATACGTGCATGTGTATCTATTATATGAGGCATAATAAACAGGGGTGGATAAAATGGCTAGTAATACCGTAAATGGTAAAATTGTGTTCAAGCTGAAGCAATACTTGAACGACCGCAAAATACCAATGCTGCAATTAAGCAAACGAAGCGGTTTGGATTATAGAACCGTATTGAGATATTGTAATACAGAGGTCAAAAATATCAAAGTCTTTATTCTGGAAAGTATCTGCAAGACGCTTGATTGCAGTGTTTCCGATATTTTGGAATTTGTAAAAGAGGAAGATCCGCAATCGTAAACCCTTGTAACTTACAAGGGTTCTTTTTTTTGATTAGCTAACTTTACCGGCCGCACCGTGTGTTTTGCGTTCTATGTAACGATCGAACTTGGCGGACCATTCCTCCCACGGGATGGGAGGGTTATACCTTTTGTATATCATATCTTTTAAATATTCGCCTAGCAAATATAAGTCATATTGTTTTCGTTTATCATCTGGTATGTTATCATGGCTAATCATTGAGATGACCCTTTTGACTTCTTCTGCTATCTCTTTTCTCGAATTTCCTTTTTTTAATGCCTTTTCTTTTAAAACATTTTCTAACAACTCGGAATGATCTTCTGCATTGAATTCATGTTTTAATTGAGTAGCAAAATCCATTTCCAACACAATCACCTTCTAATCTAATTTCATGTTTTTTAAAAAACATCAAAATTAAATGGACACATACATAAT
>CABSMD010000282.1 GCA_902478725.1 uncultured Clostridia bacterium | reverse complement strand
GGCATACGAAAAACCGGTTGGACACATCCCTATTTTGACTGACACAGTAATAGGTCCAAAGGTCCTCAATGCCGGCATCTAAAAATGGCTGTATATGGTTGGAAGACGGAATCGGCTTTCGAACCAGTCCTTTTTGGTAAAAGGAAAACGCCGACAACGCATCGATCACCGGATAATCCGCCAGATGCTTTTGTATGACAGCCGCCGCTTTGGAATAGGAATCCTCCTGCCTCTCATTCGGCTCGTCCGATACGTGGAAATAAACCCGTCCCTGTATCCCTTGTGTTTCTACAAACCGCCGCAACGCGGGCAGGAAGGCATCCAAAAAAGCAAGATATTCTTTCCCCGCCGCATCGGTTTCCCAACCAAACAGGCGTTCGGATTTCCCATTCCGGATAGCTATGATCTTGGGAGCGTGCTCCGCGCCCCATTGGGTAAACAGATGGGAAAACTCAAAGTATTTCACACCGCAACGGTCGCATAGCTCTATCCAGCGCTTGAGACGGTCAAACGCAAAATGATATCCATCCTCGCGTGTCTCGACGTCTATCAGCTGCACGGTCCGCCGTTCCCCGCCAACCTCCGTGTCAAGCGGTGGGGTGAAAAGCGGGGTTAGAATCATATTAATCCCATGGGATACCGCCGCCTTTATAAAGTTTTCCACGCAGGCCCAATATTCCTCCGAAAACGCTTCAAATCCATAGTAGTTACACAGGCAGTCGGTATGGAACCACTCGGTATGCAGCAGCTCCTGTTCCGGCAGCTCACAGGGTAAAACGGATATGGTCATATCTGACTGTGCCAGGATTGCGCCGTCATCTGCCCGCAGAAGAACAGCAATCGGATACTCCCCTGACTCTACTTGATTATTTGGTTTTAACGTGAACCACAAAGAACGCCATTGGTGTGGATACAAGGTAATTGTTCCACTGATAGGAATCAACGGGTCGGGATAGAGTCCGGGGATGTCGCGCAACACATTTTCATCATGATCCCCAAAACAAGGCAGGTCGGACGGTACCAGGCCAACCTGGCGCACGGTAATATACTCAGACAGCGGCGATTCCACTTCTACACAAACATCCTGACGCGCCCTGGGTTCGTCCAGATAATACGCCGCTTGGAAAGAACCCGTCTCGTTTAAGAATATTGAGAGCTTTTTGCATTCCGCCGCCCGAAGCGGCTCGTCCGCAAAGACCTTTTCCAGGGAACTGATTGTTTTCAGCTGGCAAATTTGCTCCATGTCCTGCTCCTCTCAGACGCTTTAAGCGTCATAAATTTCGATTTCCAGATCGTTTTTAATATCAATATTTACACATAACTTCATTTTATAGGACGCGCGCACGGTCTCAAATTTACAGATTTGCCGTTTATCCGGGCGTTGCCCCTCACAAACTTTGAAATATTGTGTACCGTCAAACGCATGAATTTCATAACTCCATATTCCAGCTCCATTGAAGACGACGGTATTAAACGCAAAGATGCCGCCAAAATCAACAATCACCTCTTTTTGCTCCAATGCAACCTTGGCACTCTCTCCCTTGGTAAGATCCTTTTTTTCTTTTAGGGCCTGCTGCTCTTCAAAAACTGACTTGGGCAGGCGGTACAGTCCGAAGCTGCGAAGCACCGGCGCTGCAGCAGCAGAGATAATGCGAATCCGCACCTGATCGCTAGTCACAGGATCAAAATGCTCCGCCCACCGGTAACCGATGCACTGTTTTTCCGCAAGTGTTTGCCATTCATCGTCTATCCACACATCTATTGCATAGCCGCGGACACGATGTCCAAGCTCGATAACCTCCTGGATCATAAAGCAGTCAAACGTCTTCTTTTCCGGAAGCTGCAGATGAATCACCGGAGTCAGGCAGCTATCGTCCGAAGCGTAAAACGACATTTCGCAGTCGTTGAGCAGATTTTCCGGCTCACATCCTTCGCAGCGAAGCGAGTCCGCCGAAATCTGTGCGCCTTTTGCCAGATTCACCGCGAAGGTTTGGTTCAATAGATTTGAAAAATCACACAGGTTCTTAGCATCGATTTCATGCACCAGCCCCCGTCTGTCCGGCGGCAGGTTGAGTAGAATCAAGCTATTGCTGCCGGCGGAATCAAACCAGTATTGTACAAGATTTGCCGGAGTGCGAACCTGACTGTCCTGTTCCTGATGGTAAAACCAGCCCGGACGGATCGAAACGTCCGCCTCCGCCGGAATAAAACGCGTCCCATCCGGCTTGCCGCTGTTAAGCTGTGCGGTTACCTCTTTTCCTAAGGAATCCGGATCAATGGTGGCAAAGCAGGGGTCGCCCGCGTAGCCGCCCTCATTGCCTACCCAACGGATCTCTACATAAGGCGTTGCCCCCAGTGACCCGAAGATGATGCAGTCAGGCTGAAGATTTCGCACGGTATAGGCCCATAAGCCCCAATCGTATGTCGTTTCGGTACTGCCTGCGCCGTCCCACCAGCACTCATAAATCTTGCCGTAATTGGTCAACAGCTCGGTTAGCTGGTTGACATAGTATGTATTGTACGCATCCGTCCCCCAAGTCTTTGCGTTGCGGTCCCAGGGCGACAAATACAGCCCGGGACGGATACCAAATTCCCGGCAGGCATCGGTAAACTCTCTGACAAGATCGCCTTTTCCATCTTTATATGGGCTGTTTTTGATGGTATGGTCTGAATATGCGCTTGGCCACAGACAAAACCCGTCATGGTGTTTAGCGGTCAGGATCGCGCCGGTAAACCCCGCATCCTTTATGGTACGGATCCACTGCCGGCAGTCAAGCGAGGTCGGATTGAACGCGCTTTCGTCCTCCACTCCTTCCCCCCATTCGGCATTGGTAAAGGTATTCATCCCAAAATGAAAGAACGCGTAACGCTCTCCACGGTAACGTTCCATCTGACGGTAGCTCGGCACCGCCCCATAGGGTTTCAAACCATATTTCTGAAAATTTGCTTCACTCATCTTTTTGTCCTCCCGTATATTTAATTTCCAGACTTCTGGAATATAACTTTTCAAAAATTTTGGATAGTTTTCGTGCGTTGTTAATCTCCAAGTCCACGTCGGCATCACTTGACACCTTTATTACAAAAGCTCGATTTGTTACGCTACAGTTTACATCCAGCAGATTTTGCATCTCGCTGGCATCAAGCTGTTCGGCAATCTGTAGAAAAACCGCCACTTTTTTTAGTTCGCGGAACGTTGTCTCAGGCAGCAACTTACCAAACTCCTTTTCTCCATTCTTAATCTCCTTGACACGGTGCATGGAAACGATATAGGCACAACGAACCAGCTCTGGATAGGTCAAGCCGTTGATTTGGCAGTTCAAAACCAGGTAAAAACCGTGCTTTTCATGATTATAATAGTTTACGCATTTACCAATAT
>CABSMD010000281.1 GCA_902478725.1 uncultured Clostridia bacterium | reverse complement strand
GTTGAGCCCCGTTCTGCTGCGGTGCAAAAGCAGGCATAGCCCTGTTTGGGGTCTGCATGTTATTGCTTCTTTCGCCATTGCCGCCTATTGTAGCATTGTTTTCACTCTCACCACCCGCGGGGACAGCGGGAGTCTGCTCCGCGTCATTCATTTCCGGCCTCTGCCATCCATCCTGGCGCATACCGCGTTGCTTTCCCTGCGCACTTTTGTCCCTATTTCCTTCCGGCATAGCGTCAGTATTCCCCTCGGCATTGTCAGCATTCATTCTTCCGCCGCCCATAGGACCCCCTCCCCCGCCTTGGGAGCCCATCGTTGCAAGGTTCACGGCAGAAGAATCTATCAGTTTATCAGACTCCTGGGACTGTCTCTCGTCCGTTGCTGGAATCGAACCATCCAACTGGCCCTCTATGCTTTTAGTGCGGAGTTTGACATACTCCAGCAGCATCGGGACTGCAGCGGCATACTCCTCATAGGTGTAAAACGCAGTCGCATCATTATTTACATAGCTTTGAATCAGCTGGTCTATTTGAAGGACACGGGTTTCAAACGTCCCATTGTTTACATAAGACACAATTTGCTGCAGATAAGAATGATAACGCTCCAAATATTCCGGTACCTCCAACAACTTTCCAATCAGAGGGCGATCCTCCAATGTCGTACCGGATACCGGTGTATCTATGGGGAAATTGACCGCTGCGGATGCGCCGCCACTCTGGAAGCCTGCAAAGGACAGGTTAAAATCCCAGGGCAGAATGGAAAGCTGACCATCCTTTTCATACAGGTAATAATTATGCTTCATGGAGCCGGCATAGCTGTCGAGATTGACCAAAAAGGTATTTACAGCAAAGTAGCGTAGCACCTCGTCAACATCGATATACTTTTCCAACTCGCTCCCTTCGTTCAGATGCTGTAGGGCGGTGATAACCCGCCTCGCGTCGGATTCCTTATAGTCAAACACAGCTTTATCAAAGATTGAGGAGTAACTGTCCACCGAATCGTCGGTGTATACTAGATCGCTTCCCCCGCCGAAGCCACCCCAGTTGTTACCTCGGCCCCTATCCGGGATATCGCCAGCCCTATCTCCGGGTTCAGCCATCCCCTCTGGGATATTTGATTTGTCTGCTTCGCCTGCAATGCCGGCTACCTCACCTGTTGGAGCGCCGTCTAAATTGCTTTGTTCCGGCATATCTCCGCCAGGCCGCATTGGAAAGGTCGTTTGCTCCTCTTGATTTTCAAGGCGCTCCTGTCCGTCTTGTGGTTGGTTGGGTTGCTGTACTTGTATCTGGTCAGGCATCTGCGGTGGCTGCATACCATTCTGCTGTCCATCTTGCTGCGGTGCAAACCCACGGCCTCCCCCTCCGCCCATATCCATACTGTCCGGTTTGTACAGCATTCCATAGTCTGATCCAAACTGGCGCTGTGCAAACGATTCCTCCAACGCCTCGACCGCGAGATAAAAACCCCAATCCTCTCCATTCACAGTGATGTTTGCAAAAGCGTAAAGCGGTGTCGGAACACCCATGTACTCCATCAGCTCATAGGAAAAATACTCCTTCATATAGGTGGCGTCCGACTGCATGTTGTTGACCACAAATTTGTCCAACCCATAGCAGGTTTGCCCCTTTACATATTGATCGAACTCAAACTTAAAGCTATATCGGTCGCTGTCCGAGCTGGCAACCATGGATAGGCTGGAATTTCCCTTCGGACGAATACCAACTGACCGGAAAACTTCCCCGTCAATAGTAAGGTCACAACTGATGTATTCCTCCTGCAAGGCGTTTTCGAGCATTTCATTCCATTCTTCCTCGTCCACGGTGATGTCGATCGTCATAACCTTGTTTTTATCAAACAGCTTGCTCTGGTACTCTGGTACAGTATAAGAAGGGACGATGCCGAGCCACTGGGGACAGAACATATATACGAACGTAAAAACGACAGCAATGCTTACGATCACAGCAATGATAGCATGGATATATTTAGATTGGATCATCTGCTCACCGTCCTTTACGACATATATTCTCCGTTATAACTAACCAATACCGCGTTTGTCACACCCTCGACCGCAGCGGCCTGGTTGACAAATTCGGTGCTATGGTCCTTCAAACGAACCTCCACCGTCAGCTCAATTCCGTTTGCCGAGACCGACTTGGACTTAATCATGTGTTTTTTCACGTTTTCCTTGATGTACTGCATGATCTTCTCCTCGGCGGATGCATCCGTGCAGTTGATAATTGCGATATAGGGGTTTTCCACCGTCTTTTTGTTGACGAATACGATCAGGATAATGCCGATGAAGATGGAACCCAGAATGGATAGCGGAATAAAGCCCGCGCCGATAACGATGCCTGCGGCGATCGACCAGAACAAAAATGCAATGTCAAGCGGTTCTTTGATCGCTGTGCGGAACCGGACAATGGACAGCGCACCAACCATACCAAGCGAGAGCACTACGTTTGAGGTCACAGCCAGAATGATCAGCGTGGTAATCATCGTCATGGCGATCAATGAGATTCCGAAGCTCGCGGAATACATGACGCCGTTGAACGTCTTTTTATATACGAAGAAGATAAATAATCCGAGTACGAATGCCAGTGCCAGCGCGATGACCATATCCAATACGGAGAAGGAAGAAACATTCTCCAAAAAATTGGATTTGAATATGTCATTAAATGTAGTCATATTGATACCCTCCCATTATTTGATTTTACCCATACATCCTGCATGCAGCGTATTTGGAAAACGCGGCGGGCAATCTGTTTTTGATCTGCGTGATATCGTTGATAATATCGGGAATAAATGAATCGTACTTAATTTCTAAAATGATAGCATTTTGATCCGGTTTTACGGTAGGCAGCGTATAATCAAATAGATTTTGAGAAAACAATCCTGAGGAAATCTGCCGGTCGAGTGTGACCCGTACATTTCCAGCCGGATAGGTAAACGGCTCCCGGATATAATCCACAATGGTTTTCGGTCTTAATTGCTGGTATTGCAGCTTGGCATACAGCTCAACAAACAGGCCGTTGTCCGATTCCCTCATCCATGCCGTATCGCCTTCCAGCAAACGGCTGCACTGCTCTTTTGTAATGATAGCGGCTGTCTTTTGACACAAACCGTTTATCTTGCTTTTCTTCTCCAATTTAATAAAGGAAGGATCATCGTTGTAATAACGAATCCGAAACTTTTCCCGGTTGTTGACACCGTCAATCTTTTCCTTTAACGCTTTGTCGTGGATGTTATCAAAATACAGGCTGCGTATTTTATACCATCCACCTGGATTAGAATGAGCATCGTAACGGGCCACGGCCCGCAATCGCTGGCGGATTTCAAAATAATCGGACAGATTGATGGCCAGCTTAAATTCATGCCTGAATGC
>CABSMD010000280.1 GCA_902478725.1 uncultured Clostridia bacterium | reverse complement strand
CCCGCCATGAGCGCCCGCGCCTGCCCGTCCGGCAGCGCGGACTCAAGCGCGGTGGTGGCGGGCAGGTTGACCGTTTCCATCAGTATCCTTGTCAGCGCCACGGCCCGCAGCACCAGCTCGGTGTTGCCAACGGGATGCCCAGAAAGCGGCGTGCCCGGCGCGGGGATGAACGGGCCGATGCCGACCATATGGATGCGGTTTTCGCAAAACCACTCCACGTCCGCGATGATATCATCCACCGTCTGCCCGGGCAGGCCGATGATACAGCCCGAGCCGGTCAGCAAGCCCGCCTGCCGGATGAGTTCGGTGCAGCGCGCACGGTTTGCAAAGCTGTCGTCCGGATGCATAGCGGAAAACAATTTTTCGTTCGTCGTTTCGATTTTTAACAGAAATTTATCCGCACCGGCTTGGCGAAAAGCCTGATACTCCGCCAAATCACGCTCCCCGATGCTTAGGGTGACCACAAGGCCGGTCTCGCGTTTGACGCTTTGGACGATCTCACAAATCTGTTCGGCGTCATAAGAATAGTCCTCGCCGGACTGGAGCACCACGGTGCCGATGCCCGCCTCCCGGATGGCGTGGGCGCAGGCGAGGATTTCGTCCGGGCTCAGGCGGTAGCGCGGCACGGGGGCATTTGCGTTGATCCCGCAATAGCGGCACCGGCGGGCGCAATGGTTGGAAAACTCGATGATGCCGCGCAGAAAGCAGTATTTTCCCATCGCCCGGTCGCGCACGGCGGCGGCCCGTTCCAACAGGTCTTTGCTGTAAAACAATTCTTTATGATCCATAAGGGCCTCCTTTGCTGTCCGCCGCCCCCAAAAAGGTTGGCGGCCGTTTGTTGATATTATATACTTTTCGCGCGGTTGTTTCAAGTTTTTTTCGGTTTCTGCGGCTGTTAAACGGGGGCGGAGTATGGTATACTATAAGTAGTTTTGGTTTTGAAATTTGTTCGAAGAAAAGGGAGTTTCTCAGTAATAATAAAATTTATGGTATCCTAAAAACAGCAAAGAAAACAGGAGGCGCGGATGAACAAATTTGAGGGCGTTTTACTGGTCAGCGACATCGATGGTACCCTGATTGACGGTCACAATAAAATACCGGCTGAAAATAGCGAGGCGATCCGCTATTTTAAACAAGAGGGCGGGATTTTCACAATCGCGAGCGGGCGCATCCCGCAGGGGATCACCTATTTCGACCTGCCGTTTGACGTGCCGATCATCACCCATAACGGCGCGGCAATCTATGACTGCCAAAAACAGGAATACCTCTGGACGGCGCCGCTGGACGGCCGCGCGCTGGAGGCCATTGACCATATTGTAGAAAAATTCCCCGAAAGCGGGGTGGAGATGTATCACAGCAGCGATGTGTATTTTTATAACTACAACGACACGGCGCGGTTCCACATCGATTACGAAGGGCTCGACGACATTGCAATGGATTACTGGGAGGTGCCCACGCCCTGGCTCAAGGCGATCTTTGTGCAGGAGCCCCGCCTGACCCCGGCTGTGCGTAAGGATCTGGAGGAGGGGCCGTTTGCCGCGCGCTACAACATTATTCAAAGCGCGGACATCTTTTGCGAGCTGTTAAGCCCCCACGCTTCCAAAGGGGACGCCCTGGCGGTGCTGGCCCGCCTTGTGGGCGCAAAGCATGTGGCGGCTGTGGGAGACAACGAAAATGACCTGACGATGCTGCACACCGCCGAATTCGGCTTTGCGGTGGAGAACGCGGTGGAGACGGCGAAGCAGGCCGCGCGGTACCGCGCCTGCGCCAACACACGCGGCGCGGTCGCCGACGTGATACGGCAATTGGAGCGAATGCTGTAGGCAGGCTTTCGGTCTGTTATGTCGGTTTTATTCTGTCAAAAAGGCCGGCGATTCCATTTTTGAATCGCCGGCCTTTTTGGTTTTCCGGTTTTTGTCTGTTTTTTTACCCTTTTGTTTTGGTCGGAAATAAAAACGGAGTGATGACGCAGAGTCCCGCGAGCATGACGGCGATCATCAAAAACAACTGCCGCAAGCCAAAGAAAGCAGCAAGCTGTCCCCCCGCAAAGGAACCGAGAAAGGGCGATATCCCGAAGGCTACGACCGTCCAAAGCCCCTGCGCCGCGGTCAGATGTTCAGTCGGCAGGATTTTTGCCAGGTAAGGAGTCGCCGTTGCCCACAACAGCCCGAACCAGACGCCGCTGAACAGGACGGACAGCATGATAAACCGCCAGTCCTGCACCAGATAAATAAGCAGGCTCCGGCAAACGCCGCTCAGGGCAATCAGCAAAAAGGCCGTTTTGGGCTTTAAGCCGGCGGCCGTCCGCCCAAACAGCACCATGACCGTCCATTCCACAAAGGTACCGGCGCTGACCATCAGGCTGAGCGCCCCAATATCCGCGTTTAAGCCGCGGTCTGTGGAATAGTAAACCGGAAAAAAGGCGGACAGCATCGAGGAACACAAAAACAGCAAAAAGGTGTACACAAGAAAGCGGAGGAAGGCACGGTTCAGGATGGCTTTGCCCGGAGGCCGCGTTTCGGGCGGGCTTTTTTGGGTTGTATGTAATCCGTGAGCGCGCGGTTGATCCGGCATCCCTTTCGCGGCCAGCGCGGATACAACCGCCAAGCCCGCGACATACACGAAAAAATCATTCGCGCTGCGGTGCGCTGCCAGCCCGAACAGCAGGCCGCAGAGAGCATATCCCAACGAGGCGAAGGAACGCAGCCGCCCAAAGGCCAGCCCGGTGTTTTGGCAATTCTCCGCCGCTATGGTGTCGATCAAGGGCTGGTGCGCCATATAACACGAGTAAAACAGCACGATCAGCAGGTAAAGCCGCGCCTCGGTCATACCCCCGATGAGAAAGGGCAGGGAACAAACGGCCAGCATCAGCAGGGACAGGGCCAAAACGCCGCTTTTTTTGCCTGTTTGATCCGCCGCCTTCGCCCAGGCCAGCTGCGTCGCCATCGTGACCGCCGCACCCAGGGAGACGGCGTATCCCACCGTTTTTTCTGTCGCAAACGGGAGAGACGACAGGTATACCGGCATAAAATTATTGACCAGGCATTGGATTCCCCAAGGAAGCAAATACAAAAGGGTCAAGGGAAGCGTGGCTTTTGTGAATGTTGTGGTTTTCATGGCTTTCCACCGGTTCATGCCCATTCCACCGTATAGCTGTTTTGGTTATAGTCCACGGTGATGGCCGTTCCGCCGGAATAGGTGATCCGATAGACCCCCTCGCGTATTTTGTCATGGCGGAGCATGGTATCGTATTGCAGCCTCCAGAGGGTTTGGTATTCGCGGTACATGGCTTCGATCCCGTCGAGGGATGTTTCCAGCTGCCGGTCGTCCGCGCACAGCAAATCCTCCTCCCCCATCCAGTTCCCACAGCCCCCCTCGCCG
>CABSMD010000279.1 GCA_902478725.1 uncultured Clostridia bacterium | reverse complement strand
GAACACCATCGGCGCGGTATCGTTTTTGCATATCCTTGCGCCGGAGCTCACCGACGAACTATTGAAAAACTTTCTGGATATACAAGCGAGCCTTGCGGTCAATATCCATATCAAAAGTATCGACCAGACCGAGGCAATCAAAATGATAAAACGCAAAATCACCGACATAGATAAAATGCGTATCGAGGAGCAGAAAAAGGCAGTACGCAGCGGTTATGACATGGACATTCTTCCGCCGGATATACTGACCTTCGGCGTGGACGCAAAAAAGCTGTTGGAGGATTTACAGAGCCGGAATGAACGGCTGTTTTTAGTGACCGTGCTCGTGATGAACACAGGCAGGACAAGAAAGGAACTTGAAAACCGGATTTTTGAAGCGTCGGCAATCGCCCAGCAGAAAAATTGTCCGTTAAGACGGCTGGACTACCAGCAGGAGGACGGGCTCATGGCAAGCGTGCCGATTGGGATAAACAATATTGAAATACAGCGGAGCTTGACAACTTCCAGCACCGCTATTTTTGTACCTTTTACCACGCAGGAATTATTTTCGGACAGCCCCGAAGCCCTCTACTGCGGGCTGAACGCCTTATCCAACAATATGATAATGGTAGATAGAAAGTTATTAAAGAATCCTAATGGCCTGATACTCGGCACACCGGGCAGCGGCAAGAGTTTTTCCGCAAAGCGGGAAATCGCGAACGCTTTTCTGGTAACGGACGATGATATTTATATATGCGATCCCGAAGCGGAGTATTATCCCCTTGTAAACGCATTAAAAGGGCAAGTGGTAAAGCTGTCCCCCAATTCAAAGGACTATATTAACCCGCTGGATATTAACCTAAATTATTCGGACGAAGAAAACCCGCTTGCCTTAAAGAGCGACTTTGTACTTTCTTTTTGTGAACTCATCATCGGCGGCAGGAACGGATTGGAGCCGGTGGAAAAGACGGTGATTGACCGCAGTGTTACAAGGATTTACCAAAAGTATTTTGAAAACCCTATCCCTCAGAATATGCCGGTATTGGAGGATTTATATAACGAGATAAAAAAACAGCCGGAGCAGGAAGCCCAGCGTATTGCCTCGGCTTTGGAACTGTATGTAAAGGGAACGCTGAATTTCTTTAACCACCGCACCACGGTTGATATTTCCAACCGTATTGTCTGCTTTGATATTAAAGAGCTCGGCAAACAGCTAAAAAAGCTGGGGATGCTTGTGGTGCAGGATCAGGTGTGGAACCGCGTTACAATTAACCGGAGTGAACACAAGGCAACACGGTACTTTTGCGATGAATTTCACTTGCTGTTAAAGGACGAGCAGACGGCGGCGTATTCAGTGGAAATCTGGAAACGCTTTCGGAAATGGGGCGGTATTCCAACGGGTATCACACAGAACATAAAGGTGCGCCCAGATAGGGCGTTGTGCAAAGCAGTTTAAGGTACTGCCGCACACGGCAGTGTGCGAAACAATCTGCCTTACCGACTAAGGAGAAATCCTTTACGGGAACAGCGCATGGCAGAAAAAGGAATAGTCACCAAAGGACTTAGGTGCGACTGTTTCCTAATGTTAAGAAGATATGAGGATAAGATTGGGTTTATCGAATGTAAGGTTCCAGTTCCTGTTTTTTGTAGGTATGGGAAAAGTCCTGTAACCCATGTCATAACGCTGTCACGTCATCTTTCACGGCGGGGCAACTGCCAAAACGTTATGAAACAGGCGTGAGAACACGTCATAACGAACCAAAAACATATCCGACAATCTTCATTTACCTAAGCACAACGCTAACTGGGGATTGCCTAAGTCCGGCTCATTCGCCGGATATGGTAACGGAGGCTCCGTAGTAGTCCGAGAGGGTTAATGACCCTTACATGGCGAAGGGAGCCAGTTAGTAACATCTAAAATGTAGGAATGAAAGGGAGGAGAAACCTCAATGAAACCAACATCTGAAATTTTAGAGCGTATTGAAAAGTGTTCCAGCGAACACAAAGACGGCGTATTCACAAGGCTTTACAGATATTTACTCCGTGAAGATATTTACTACGCCGCCTATCAGAAACTTTATGCAAACAAAGGTGCAACGACACAGGGTATCGACGATGATACCGCAGACGGTTTCAGTGACTTTTATGTAAAAGAGTTAATCCAGTCACTAAAGGACGGAACCTACAAGGCTAACCCGGTAAGACGTGAGTACATTCCAAAGAAAAACGGAAAACTCCGCCCGCTGGGAATCCCGTCTTTCCGTGACAAGCTCCTGCAAGAAGTTGTCAGAATGATTTTGGAAGCTATCTATGAACCTGTCTTTGACAGTCACTCCCACGGTTTCAGACCGGGCAAAAGCTGTCATACCGCACTCCGTCAGATTTCTTCTGACTTCACAGGTGTGGTCTGGTTTATCGAGGGCGATATTCAAGGTTGTTTTGACAATATCAATCACGAAAAGCTGATTGAGATTTTAAGCAGGAAAATCAAAGACAGCCGTTTTCTGAACATTATTCGCCAGTTTTTGAAAGCTGGGTATATCGAGAATTGGAAGTACAACGCCACTTACAGCGGTTCCCCGCAAGGCGGTATCTGCTCTCCAATACTTGCAAATATCTATCTGAATGAGCTGGACAGGAAGTTCAGAGAAATCGCAGAACGCTTTGATAAACCGAGGTCGGCATATCAGACACCGGAATATCATGCGGCAAACAAAGAACTAAAAAGACTGTCCTACTGGATTGACCACACCGCTGACGAAGCGGCAAGACAAGAACTGATTAACCAGCATAAGGCGCAGAAGAAAGCCCTAAGAAATCTGCCCTGCAAACCTGCCGACAATAAAAAGTTTACGTTTGTCCGCTATGCGGACGACTGGCTGGCTGGCGTGTGCGGTACAAAAGCGGAATGTGAGGAATTGAAAGCCGAAATCGCTGAATTTCTAAGCACAGAGCTGAAATTGACTTTGAGCGAAGAAAAGACGCTGATAACGCACAGCTCCGAAAAAGTCCGTTTCATTGGCTATGATATTTGCGTCCGCAGAAATCAGGAAGTCAAAGGTCACAGAATGAAAAACGGAACGTGGAGAAAATCCCGTACCTTGCACATGAAAGTTGCCCTGTCTATTCCCCATACGGAAAAGATTGAGAAATTCATGTTTGCAAAGAAAGTCATTCGCCAAAAGGAAAACGGGGAGTTTCAGCCGATACACAGAGCCGGACTTCTCAACCTTGCGGACTATGAGATTGTGGAACAGTACAATGCCGAGGCAAGAGGACTATGCAACTATTACAATCTGGCTTGTGATTACCACACGCTGGATTACTTCTGCTATCTTATGGAGTACAGTTGCCTAAAAACGATTGCCAATAAGCATAAGACCAGTATCCGCAAAATCATTCGCCAGTATAAAGACGGGAAAACATGGTCTGTCC
>CABSMD010000278.1 GCA_902478725.1 uncultured Clostridia bacterium | reverse complement strand
CGATTTCCTCCGGCTCCACCTGCTTGAATTCAAATACGCTGCACCGGCTTAAAATCGCGTTGTACACATAAAAATATGGGTTTTCAGTCGTGCTGGAAATCAGGGTGATTTTACCGTTTTCTATGAACTCCAGCAAAGACTGCTGCTGCTTTTTATTAAAATTCTGGATCTCGTCAAGATAAAGCAGGATGCCGTTCATTGCCGCAAAGGTATCCAGTTCCCCTACAATCTGCTTGATATCGGAAACAGATGCGTTTGTCGCGTTCAGTTTATAGAATTTTTTGTTAGTCATACCGGCCATGATATTGGCAACGGTGGTCTTTCCGGTCCCGGATGGCCCGTAGAAAATCATATTCGGTATATTGCCCGACGATACCAAGCGGCTGAGGATTTTCCCCTCGCCAATCAGGTGGGACTGCCCGACCACCTCATCCAGTGTCGCCGGACGCAGCCTGTCGGCTAACGGTCTATCCATACAAACACCACCTTTTTTCCTATTATATCCGATTTCAACGGAGGGGTCAAGTCTTATCCGACAATGTATGTTTCGGATATATAAAAGGGCTGTCAAAAATGAATAAAGTGATTTCTGAAAATATTTTATAGAAAAAAGAGAATGGATGGCATCCAAAAGCGCCACAGCATAAATTTTCTCAAGCGGTTGCAACTGCCAATCCTTTTACTGCGGGCAGTAATCATGCGATGGCAGAAAAATTCTTATCGAATCTCAAAACGGAATGCATTTTCCGGCACAAATCTGCAATTTTTTCGAAGCTAACGAGAGGATTGACCGATACATCCAATATTATAACTATGAGCGTATCCAGTACAAAGCAGGAGTGGCTCCGCTGACGCTGCGCCACTCCTGCTAAAACTTACTATTTCCTACTCCAGGGGCCTTTTTTGTATTGTCTACACAATCTGGGGCAGTTCAATATAGAATTGGATAGGGATTTGAATAATTGGTGGTTTTTACTGTCTGCTTTTACTTGACAAGTTCATTTGACAGTGTCTTTTTTAGAACCGAACGTGTTATACATTCGGAATTAAAACGCTTGATGACGTCACCACATTGCCGTATAATCCTGTTCTGTCATACGGCTTTACCTCAAACCTGACATATTTCCCTTTTAGATTTTCATTGATCCACAGCTCATGCCCTTTTTTACCGATTTCTACAAAATTATCGTTAGCGCTGTCTGACTGATACCAAATAATCTCGGAACATCCTTCCAGATCATTATCAGGATCCGTGTAACTATAACTGGCTTTCACGGTGTTCTCCGTCGCCGAGGTTAGTTGGGCAACTGCTCCTGTTACGCCGGGTTTTCTTCCACCAACTGTACTTTCCGCTCCACTGGGTGTATTGAGGGTAGGAAAATCAGGGATAAAGCTGCGAATATGATTATATCCCCATGGAATAATTGTATAAAGACTGCCATAATTATAAAAACAATGTTTACCGTCTGTTTCATCTAATCTAACGTTGCCACTTGCATTGATCGGTTGGTTGACAGTACCGTTACCGCTTTGGGAAACATTAATCAACACATTTTTATTCATCGTATTGGTGATATATGGGGCATATTTCTTAGCCACGTTTTTTCTCTCACTGTCAGTGGTCTTTCCCATAAACTCATTGTGCTGACTGGCGGTAAACGATTTAGACAGCGCGTCCCACTGGGTTCCGGCATACTGTGTGAGCCATGTCTGACTCCCCCAGCCCGAAGCTTCCAACGGTCCCCAAACACTGCTGCTATTGTGATATAACCACCAACCAATCTGCTGATTATTCTCAACCGGGTCCATTTTCAATAAACTTATTGTCGATGGAACGTCAACAAAAATATTGTGTTCAACCAGACTGTATTGAGCGCTGTTAAACTTGATAGCATGGTCGTTAGCCGGTGTACCATTCTGAGCCGGTGTGCGGGTAGCCTTGGCAAATATATTGCCATATATGTGCGCACCGGCGCTCCCATCGTCTAAAAATATGCTTTGCTGTCCATATCCGCCATTTGTGTTGCCAATATCATGAAAGAGATTGTAGTGGATAACAGTCCCCAGCTCGTGCACCTTACGTCCCATATAAATCGCCCCGATATCGGATTCCTCTGTTACAGCATTATAGATTTCATTCCTTTCAATCAACGTGTCATTTGCGCCAAACAGCTGTATCATTGTGCCCGTACCGTCAAAGATAACATTATCCTTTATGTTCTGCTTTACACCGCTGACCGAAATACCCGGTGCCGACGATCGATAAAGCCGGTTAAAATTATGTATTTTGTTATATGCTACTATATTATTGGCCGGTGTCAGTGTGCTTCGGTCTCCGCCCTGAATACTGATACCTCCACGTCCCATATCACGAATATGACAATTACTGATTTCGCAGTTGGTGCCATCTAATTCAATTGCTTTGGAAGCACTGCCGGTGAAATTGCAATATTCGATTTTTATATTTTTGACAGTATTATATGCCATAATCATGCTCCGGCGCGAGGTATCAAAGTCGATTCCGGATATCTGGATATCATGCGCGCCGGCCATATCAATAATATATCCATCGCCATAAGATAATGTCATATCCACATCTGTTCCGGCACCGGTTGTGGTAACATCAAAAGGCGGATAGAAATATGCGACGCCGTTCACTCTATCAATATAGTATTCGCCTGGTTGGTCGATCTCTTCGGGAATATTATAGAAGTAGAATTTCTTTCCTTCTGCGGGCCGATAGGTAGTATTACCTATTGATCCTATGGTCTTATTTGTAAAATTGGTTTTGCTTACATCCAACTTGTGATAGACTTCAGCCCAGTCGTTGGCTAAGCTTCCTCCAATAAATATATTGTCCCTGCCATATGAAGCCCATTTTTGTGTGTAACCATCGTCGTCCTTATATTGAATGGTAAATGGTTGCAAATCTGCTCCAGCGATTACCTCTGTAATTTCGAGCAGCTGGTCGCCCTTATTAGGCCAACGGGCCAACTCCTGAGCCTGACCATTGATAAACAGTTCGACCGGATAATTCGGCGAACGGTCGAAATTGCTGCCAAATCCGTAGTCGTGGAGAGCATCCAAATTTGTGACCCCAAGATTGATCCGCATAATCCGTTTTTTGGCGAGTGGATCTTGAATGCGGTTATAGATTTGCAGATCTGCCGCATTGCTCGAATCTTCGAGCTTGGACGCCGTGTTATAATTCAGAATTCTCCCATTCGTTATTCTGACCTTTTCACTTTGGTAATTACTGTACACAATCGGATTATCCTCTGTACCAGAATATTTTGAATTCAGTGACAATTTCCACAAATAATTATAAACACCGCCACGCAAATACACATGGATGTCCCCCGGCTGAAGTACCTCTCCTTGCTGGGCGATCTCTTCCAGCTGCTTGGCAATGACATCACGTGCTTTGGTCCAATCCTTAAATG
>CABSMD010000277.1 GCA_902478725.1 uncultured Clostridia bacterium | reverse complement strand
GCGCACAAGAGGGTAGACAACCTGCGGTTTTCCCCCTCTTGCACCCTTAAACGCCTATATTACTGGGCTTTAAGTCGTTTTTTCGAGAGGCGTACACCAATGTTACACCTTTTCGCTACATAGCTTCAAGAACGTCTAACGCTGTCAGCCGTTCCTGTTCCATAGCGTGAATGTAGATATTATATGTGGTGGAAATACTGGCATGCCCCATCCATTTGCTTACTACGCTGATGCTTACGCCAGCATTTAACGCACGGCTTGCAAAAGTGTGACGTAGCTGATGGATCGTGAGCGGCTTGTCTATCCCCGTGTGCTTCAACATACGCTCAAGTAAATTGTGCATACGGTTATTAGTGAGGAAGCCGCCTTTTTGCGAACAGGCAACATATTTGCTTTTGATGCCGCATTGCCTGTAAATCATCTGCAATTCCCTAAGTGCGTTGATTGCTTTACTATTTAGTGGGATAATCCGGTTGCTGCTGGATGTCTTAGTGCCTTTTACCTGTAAGGTGCTTTTGGACGTATCTTTTCCGGTATCCCTGTTCTTGATCTTTGCCAGATTTTTATTTATGGATACCGTCTTGCTTTCAAAGTCAATATCAGACCATTCCAGCGCAAGCAGTTCACCACACCGCAGGCCGGTATGCAGCATAAATACGATCAGGTTTCCGTGAACAAAAAGCGGACGGCCTGTACCATACTTCTCTCTGGCTGCTTCCTCCAACCGTTTAACCTCTGCATCCTCTAATATCAGCATTTTCCGCTCTGGCTTAAACTTGCTCCGTTTTGCCATGATAACATTTGCCATTGGGTTTTTAAGAATGTCACCCTCAGTATAGGCATGTTGGAAAACCTCAGAAAGTATCTGCCGGATCATCTTGACGATAGTATAAGAATATTCAGTGCTTTTCTGGTTTAACAGTGTTTGAATATCAACCGCTTTGATATTCCCAAGTTGGAAGCCGCCAAGCGTCGGCTTGATATGCGTGTAATAGACAGACTCCAACCGATCAAAGCTGGTATTCTCCACGGCTGCGGCCTTGAAAGTATATAACCATCGATCAATATAAGTGCTAAGCAATACTTTTCTACAATCCGTAATGCCATGCACTATTGTTTTCTTAAATTCACGCAATTTCCGTCTTGCTTCCGCTTCTGTCTTACCATAGACATAACGCGGTTTCAACATCTTTTCGTCCTTATATTTGCCGACCCAGCGGCCATCTTTCCGCTGATATACACTACCCTCCCCATATCCGCGGATTCTCTTAACTTTATTGATATTTTCTACTGTATTCATGCGTATCGCTCCTATCAAATAAACAGGGGCGGCAGCATAAACAGCTAACGCATATATTATAACGCCGTCCCTCTGTAAAGGCAATTCAATCAGTAAAATATCTCTTTCCCTTTATTTGCTTCAAACCACCGGTCAAGTTCACGTTCATTCGTCAAATAATCCCGTCCCACTTTCACCACAGGCAATACGCCTGCTTCCAGCAGGCATTTTAGCTTGGTTTTGCCAAAAGGGAACAACTCAAGCAAATCGTCCTGCGTCAAAATTTTATAATCCATAAACCACAGCCCTCCTGCGTATTGGTTATCATCTATGCAGCAACAATTTACTGCATCTCGTTTGCAATTCAAAATCCCCACATGGTTTTTGTGCGCCATGCCCGCTACCGGAACGGACAGCAACATGATATAATGAAACCATGATAAACTTTTCTGTTCTTTATTGTGGGGTATGACTTTATGAAAAAAGAAATCACATCTATCTTGTGTGCGGCAGCTATTACCTGTTCGGCAGGCGCCGCCAATGTTTCAAACTTTTCGGACGTCCGTCCGTCGGACTGGTATCACGATGCGGTCAACTATGTTTGCGAAAACGGGCTGATGAATGGTACATCGGATACGGCGTTCAGCCCGAACGCAACTACCAGCCGCGGCATGATCGTGACCATCCTGTACCGACTGGCAGGTTCACCTGATATGCCCGAAAGCAACTGGGGATACCCCTATGCAGACGTAGATACAAACGCCTATTACAGCGCGCCTGTCTACTGGGCGCGCATGAATGACCTCGTTACCGGGTACAGCGATACGCAGTTCGGCCCGAATGATGCGATCACCCGCGAGCAGCTTACGGCCATCCTGTACCGCTACGCGGACCACCTTGGCCTTGATACAGATACCGGCTTTATACCAGATAAATACTATGATTTCTCGGACTATCAATCAGTTTCCCGTTACGCAACAAACGCCATGAGCTGGTGCGTCAACAAGGGCATTGTCAGCGGCTCGGACGGAAAGTTAAATCCGCACGGGACAGCTACTCGTGCCGAAGTCGCAACAATGCTGATGAACGCGGAAAACATCTTGGACGCAAATGAACCGACGGAGCCGGAAACACCGGTTTCACCAGACGGACAGCCTGTGCCGGATGATACCGACAACGAAACCGCAGACGATAACCAGACCGTAACAGATGAAATCAGTCTACGCCCTATCGGCAAATCTGCGGTAGACGAGTACGGCGGCTATTGGGATTATGACCTGTCCAATGCCACCTTTGACGCCATCAACGACCTGCGCGAAGAAAACGGTTTGCCACGTCTGACTTACTCGTTGAAAGTACAGGAATGGGCGGACACTCGTTCCCGCGAAATCTGGATTGTTGACGAACGAGACGGGGATATTTCTCATACAAGACCGGATGGCTCGGTGTTCGCATCTGTTGGTTATGGATGCAATGCTGAAAATGCACTCATAGGTTTAATTACAACCAATGCGCAGGAAAACTTAAACAAATGGTATGGCTCACAAGGTCATCGAGAAAATATGCTCAACACCCGTTCAAAAACTACTGCTGTCTCTGCCTATGTCCAAGGTGAGAAAGTGTACGCTTTGCAGCTTTTTGATAAACTAACAATAACAGAATTAAATAATCGGTAAGCAAATCCCTCGTTTCACAACGAAACGAGGGATTGCCTTTTCCTATAAAATTGTTAAATCCAATACTCATTCCCGTCTGTGTCAAGCACATAATCGTGTTCGTGCGAGACTTCAGTAATCAGGTCCTCAGAAGAACCACTATCCGTGAAATATTGGATATGGCCGCTGTAAGCCGAGGTATCCGGGTCGGTATCCCGTCCGGTAAGCTGGCAAATCAGCTTGGCAAAATTCAGGCGGGACACATCCCCGCTGAGCCCTGCATTCGTGCCAGTGATATACTTCACAAGCGTATTAAGCTGTTCCGAGGTAGCCCAGATTCGCAGATAGCCTTTTTCCGAAACCTCATAATTGATTTCGTAATCAACATCTTCGGTCATTTTCGTTGTGTCGAATACGCTTGCGGGCAGCACACCGATAGAGACAAAATATTTTGCTTCTTCGGGGATGCTGAACTCGTAGTCCGGCACCGTCACCGTGCCACGGTCCAGCCA
>CABSMD010000276.1 GCA_902478725.1 uncultured Clostridia bacterium | reverse complement strand
CGATCAGAGTATTGATCAAAGACTGGATAATCAGATCGTTGTGGAACAGTTTTACATACCAGTCCAGCGTAAAGCCGGTAAAGTTGGAGCGGCTTTTGGACTGATTAAAGGAAAAGAAAATCAAAACGCCGATAGGGGCGTACAAAAATGCCATAATGACCCAAATGTAGGTCTTGGAAAGCCATTTCAATCGTGCCACACTCCTTTTGATCTTATGTTAGAGGGATCTGCAAAATCTTACAAAAGCATGCCTTCCCGGTCCTCATCGCTGTTGAACTGATTGAGAATGCTCATACAAAGCAGAATGAGCACCATCAGCACCAGCGAAATGGCGGAACCGAGGTGGGGATTGTATGCGTTTCCCAAAAATTGCAGATCGATTAAATCGCCGATCAAAAGATTTCCGCCGCCGCCCAGCATCCGGGAAATGATAAAAGTGGAGACAGACGGGACGAATACCATGGTAATGCCGGTGCTGATGCCGGGCATACTCATGGGAATGACAATGCGGGTAAAGACATTCTTGGTGTTGGCGCCAAGGTCCTGCGCTGCTTCAATGGTACGGTTGTCGATTTTGGTCATAATGGAATAAAGAGGCAGGATCATAAAAGGCAGATAATTATATACCATGCCCAGTACCACTGCCCCCTGGGTGTTGATCATATCAAAGGGCCCCAGGCCAACCAGACCGAAAAGTTTGTTGAGCAGGCCGTTTTTCTCCAGAATGGTCATCCAGGCGTACGTACGCAGCAGAAAATTCATCCACATGGGCAGCATAATCAGCATCAGCATCGTCCGCTGCTGGAACCCGGGCATCCGAGACATGATGAATGCCAGCGGATAGCCAATCAGAAGGCAGATGATGGTGGCAATGGCTGCCAGCCATACTGACCGGACCAGCACATTGGTATATTCGCCCACCTGGGACACATAGTCCAGCGTAAACTGGCCGCCCTCAGTGGTAAACGCGAATACGACCACAAGGCCCATGGGCACGATAATAAAAATCAGCGACCAGATGAGATAGGGCAGGGAAAACAGGGAGGAATACTTTGTTTTCATGGCTATTCCTCCATTTTCTTCATAATATGGATGTCTTCCGGGTCCAGCCGAATCTCGATTACCGAGCCGACTTCCTGGCTCTGGGTCGAATGGATCAGCCACTCCTGGCCGTATACCGTGACCGACATCTCGAAATGCACGCCTTTGAAGGTGACGCTCTCCACCATGCCGGACAGCTGGCCTTGACCTTCGCCCACCACTTTTACATCCTCCGGGCGGACAACCACATCTACCGGTTCATTGGGAGCAAAGCCCTTGTCCACACAGTCAAACTGGGCGCCGGCAAATTCCACAAAGCAGTCGCGCAGCATGATACCGTCAATGATGTTGCTTTCGCCGATGAAATCCGCCACAAAGGCGTTCTTCGGTTCATTGTAAATGTCCTCCGGCGTTCCGATCTGCTGGATATCGCCGTCGTTCATGACTACGACGGTATCGCTCATGGTCAGCGCCTCTTCCTGGTCGTGGGTTACGTAAATAAACGTAATGCCGGTGCTTTTCTGAATCCGTTTGAGTTCGATCTGCATCTCTTTGCGCAGCTTTAAGTCCAGCGCGCCCAGCGGCTCGTCGAGCAGGAGCACCCGCGGATGGTTGACCAGCGCGCGGGCAATGGCCACACGCTGTTGCTGGCCGCCGGAAAGCAGGTTTACGTTGCGCTTTTCATAGCCTTTCAGGTTAACCAGCGCCAGCATTTCCGACACCCGCTCTTTGACCTGATTTTCCGGCACCTTCTGGATGCGCAGACCGAACGCGATATTCTCAAACACGTCCAAATGCGGAAACAGTGCGTAACGCTGAAACACTGTGTTCACATGGCGTTTATGCGGCGGCAGGTCGTTGATGCGTTTCCCCTCGAAGAAAACGTCTCCCTCTTTCGGATCCACAAAGCCGCCGATGATACGCAGCGTCGTTGTTTTTCCGCAGCCGGAAGGACCGAGGAAGGTGACGAATTCCTTGTCGTGGATATCCAGGTTGAGTCCCTCTAAAACCCGTTGTCCGTCGAATTCCACCACGATGTCCTTGAGGCTGATGATTGTGTTGCTCATTTTGCATCCCCCTTTGCGGATTTTAAGTCTCACAAGTAAAATTCCTGGAAGCGCTTCGCTGTGCCGTTTACGCTTCCCGCCCGACTGCGGTACGGGCAATCAGCCGGCGGAAAACCGCCGCCGCAGTATAAAACCTTGTCGACCCCATCCAGCTTTTTATGCCGCTCCCCGCAAAAGGCTTGTTCTAATCGTAACAGGAAATCCCGTTCGTTTTAGGCGGCACCGGAACTGGACGCTTCGTCTTTATGCCACGGCGAATGACACACCCGTGTATCCGGCGTGTTCTTCGCACAAGGCAAAAGGCTATTGGATTTTTGCCGGAAATCCGGCGTGCACAGATGCAAAGGTATTGCCGGTAAAACGACAATACACAGCGACTACCAATATAACATAATGCAAAAATTTGTCAATTATTTTTTCGCATTTTACTCTCAAAAACAGTGATTTTACTGAAAAAACATGAAGAAATCACATTTTTAATCGGGTTTATCTTAAAAATTCTTCTGAATTCTTCCAAATCCTCTGCTTTATTGTGGACTTTCACAAATTATCAAAGATTCAGAAACAAATCGGCAGAGCGGAAAAAAGAAAAATGAAAAAAGACACTTGCTTTTTGCAAAAAGGTATGGTATTATAATCTTCGCAAAATGGCTGGGTGTGGCGCAGTTGGTAGCGCGCTACCTTGGGGTGGTAGAGGCCGTGGGTTCAAGTCCCGTCACTCAGACCATGCGGAGTATCATGAAAGGATCTGAAAAGGTCTGCTGATGATACTCCGCATTTTTTATTTCCAAATCTATATGGCGATCTGTGTTGGGGCGTAGCTTAATGCTACGCCTTTTTTCGTTTCCAGCAGGATGTCCCGTTCAGGGATTTTCCGGCGATCCGGCACCTCGAAAGCGCCGATGCAGTTATAGTGGATCGTCACCCGCTGATTGGTAACGCCGTCCTCCTTGACCGCAGGATAAACCTCGATGTACTCAATGAGTTCGGCCACCATGCGCTTGGTGATGGTGGTAGCGTCGGTGTAGCGGCGCACCGTTTCCAGAAAGGTGTCCACATCCATCCGCTTATCTTCCAGCTTTTTCAGCTCCAGTCGTAGCGCCTTGATCCGCCCGGCGTTTTCGCCCTGTTCCTGCTCATACCGCTTGGACATTTTGGAAAACCGAGCATCGTCGATCTTGCCGGACACATTGTCCTCGTAGAGCCGCTCAAAGAGCATATCCAGCTCCCTATCCCGGGCCAGCAGCCCATCCAGCTCCCGCTTCTTGCGTACCCGGTCATTTTCCGCTACCTTGGCGGAGCGGCCCACCATCGCCTTGATAGGGTCAGCACCACGCAGCCTATATGAC
>CABSMD010000275.1 GCA_902478725.1 uncultured Clostridia bacterium | reverse complement strand
ACATGGGGCGTCCGGCGGTAGGGATCATAGCGGGTCCTGTTATTATGGGTGATTTGGATGATTTTATACCCGGCTTTCCAATGGCGCCGGGGGAAATAGCGAATCTATCCACCTCCGCCGTGAGGGATTTGTCAGAGATTATGGCGAAGGTGTTCTGTAAAAGGCAGCCCGAGGAACCATCGCAGGAACGACTGCTGAATGATTTTTATGGCGTTAAAGACATCATGGGGGAGAACAAAGCATATCCCATGGGGCTGGAAAAACAGTTGCAGAGCGCGATTGTTAATGGGGACAAGGAATTGTCCAAAAAATTGATCAACCAACTGCTGGGTTATATCTTTTTTTGTTCCAATGCAGATTTTGAGATTATGAAAACACGCGTATTGGAACTGGTGGTTCTCTTGTCTCGCTCGGCGATCGACGGCGGGGCGGATATCGACCAGATATTCATGTTGAGCAGCAATTATGTCAGGGAGATTGAATCCTTTCAGAGCTTGGAGCGTTTGAATATTTGGCTGATCGGTATTATAGACCGCTATATCGGTTATGTATTTGAATTTAAGGATGTCAAGCACACCGATGTTTTACATAAGGTCATGGACTACATAAAGACAAACTACCGGGAAAAGATTACACTTGACGATGTAGCAAATTATGCGTATCTGAGTAAATCGTACCTGAGCAAGATTTTTAAAGAGGAGATGGACTGCACTCTGACGGCCTATATCAACAAAATCCGTGTCGAAAAAAGCAAGCAGCTTTTGCTGGACGAAAGAATAAGTCTGGCAGACATTGCAGGCCAGGTGGGGTTTGAGGATCAGAGCTATTTTACAAAGGTATTTAAAAAGGTTACCGGGATTTCTCCGGGGAAATATAAAAGAATAAAGGAGCGAAGGTAGAAATGGCTATTTTAGAGGATATTTGTACACTGTTGCAGCAGGGGAGAGCCCCTAAGGTGAAGGAACTGGTGTCTCAGGCGATCAGTGATGGGATTTCCCCAAAAGCAATTTTGGAGGAAGGGCTTTTATCGGGTATGAGTATCGTTGGTGAGAAGTTCAAAAACAATGAAGTATTCGTGCCCGAAGTGCTGATTGCCGCCCGCGCAATGAACGCGGGAATTGAAATCTTAAAGCCCCATCTGGTCAGCGAGGGAGTAGAGTCGAAGGGCACTGTTGTGCTGGGAACGGTCAAGGGAGACCTGCATGACATCGGTAAAAATCTGGTCAAGATGATGATGGAAGGCAAGGGGCTCAACGTCGTCGATCTTGGGGTAGATGTCGACGCGGATAAGTTTGTCAATGCCGCAAAGGATAACGACGCGGATATCATTGCCTGTTCCGCACTTTTGACCACCACTATGGGCGAGATGAAGAACGTAGTCGAAAAGTTGAAGGAAGAAAATTTAAGTGGAAAAATCAAGGTCATGATCGGTGGCGCGCCCGTCACACAAAACTATTGTGACAGCATCGGCGCCGATTATTATACATCTGACGCGGCTTCCGCTTCCGATGTTGCTTACCAGATATGTACACAATAACCGACGCGTCACGGGAAGCTCTGATCCGGCTGACGGAATCGGCGGGAGCATACAAGGCCGGAATCGTGTCTGTTGAGGATATCCCGTTCTGCCCGGAGCTTCGTCAGTTGTGTGAATCCAACCAATGTGGTAATTATGGGAAGAGCTGGACCTGCCCGCCCGCTGTTGGAAAGGTAGAAGACCTGATACGGCAGGCCAAGGGTTACCAATCCGCTTTGGTATATCAAACGGTTTCGCAGTTAGAGGATTCCTTTGATATTGAAGGGATGCAGGAAGGCGCTAAGCGGCATAACCGCATAACCGATGCAGTCTCCCAACAGGTGCGGGAGGTGCTGGGGCCGGATATCCTGCAGTTATCCGCCGGTGGCTGCCCCATTTGTGAGGTGTGCGCAAAAAAAGAGGAAAAGCCGTGCCGGTTTCCAGACCGGGCACTCGCATCTTTAGAGGCCTATGGTATTTTTGTGTCTCAACTTGCGGAGCTTGCTGGAATGAAGTATATTAATGGCGTTAATACTGTCACCTATTTTGGTGCTTTCTTTTTTCATGAATGACAAGACAATAAATGAGGCGTTGCCGTTTAAACGGCAGCGCCTTTTGTTTTTTTAAAAACGATTCCGTAAAGCAAAACACCGATTGCGCCGCCCGTACCGTCGATCAACATATCACTAAACTGGCAGGAACGTCCCGGTACAAACAGCTGATGGAATTCATCGGTCACACCATACAGGAAGGTTACGGCTACTGCCGCCAGCATTGCAGTGCGCAGCCGGCATCCACTGCTTATAAACGCGTTTGTCACAAAGAAGCCAAGTACCAGATAAACGCTCATATGCGCAAGCTTGCGCAGGATATGTTCGATTTGCAGCACCAGATCGTTGCCGCCCGCACTGCAGGGGAGGCCAAACAGGCGGGTATATATGCTATACAGGTTCATGCTAAGAGAGCCGCTAACCTCACTGGACTCCTCGGCATTCTGTGCGGAGAAACAAAAGATGCCCACTGCAACTGCCGCTACCACTCCCCAGGCCAGGGCGGTCCTCCATTTTTGTGGGATTGGTTTCATAAAAAATCCTTTCTAAAAATGCCGTTTTATTCTACTGGCTTACATGCCGTCGTCTGTCAGGGTACCGCTTTTCCAGATCGGTATCGCGTCACCCAAGAAGGTAGGCTCCGGTTTCATTACGCCCGCCTGTAAAAAGGCTTTCGCCCTTGCGCCATATTCACGAAGCGCGTAGTATTGCATATTCATCGTGGGTTCATCCTCGGCATCTACTCCAAAAGCCGCCAAGCCCAATTGTCTGGCGATGTAAAGCGCCCGGACATTGTGAAAATGCTGTGTTACGATCACGGGTTTTTTGACCAGAAATACATCACGCGCACGGTACATGCTTTCATAGGTATCGAAGCCCGCGTGATCCATAAAGATCGCGTCACGCGGTACGCCGTGATCCTGTAGATACTGCCGCATGGTATTTACTTCGTCATAGCTTGTGGTACCGTGATCGCCGGATACCAGAATGTGGTCGGAAACACCCTTTTCATAAAGCTCCAACGCGCGGTCCAGCCGATGACGTAAGGCGGGGGAGGGTGTTCCGTCGTCATACACCAACGCGCCCAGCACGATAATGGCATCGGCTGATTGTATGCTGTCTGCGTCGGTTATATACCTCTGTCCGTACTGATCAATGTACTTATTGAGCGAGAAAACAAAGGCAGCCAGCACAACCGCGACACCCAATATCATAATAAAAATCCATACAAAAAACTTCTTCATACCGATATCCTCGCATTTTTCATTTATCGGATTTGTCCGTTTCCGTAAATAATATATTTTGTGGTGGTCAACTCTTTTAAGCCCATTGGTCCGCGAGCATGTATTTTTTGAGTGCTGATACCGATTTCCGCCCCAAACCCGAATTCAAATCCGTCGGTAAAACGGGTAGAGGCGTTGACAT
>CABSMD010000274.1 GCA_902478725.1 uncultured Clostridia bacterium | reverse complement strand
CCCAGTTGTCAAGCCCATAGCGGGCAATTTTCCGGGCATCCGCCTTGTCTGTTTTCACTTTGCGCAGGGTGTTGTTTCCGTAGTCCTTAATGAGCTTGGGATTGACTGCGCTGACAAAGATGCCCTCCTCATGAAGAAAGCGGGCTACCGGCTCATAGTACCGCCCGGTATGCTCCATGACCACCCGCGTCTCACCGTCCAGGCTTTTCAGGTAGTCTGCCAGTGCCTTGAGTTCACTACCGATGTGGCCAATAGAAAACGGTTTTGCCACCACTTCCCCAAAGGGACGGAGTACAGATACCACGCTCTTCCCTTTGGAAACATCAATCCCTGCCACATTGTTCATGCGAATCGCTCCTCATCGTAGATTTGCCTTTGGCGTCCAACCTTTCCATCATTGCCGATCCAATCTATTTGATGACACGGGCGCACCGGTGTGGCGGCTCAACCTGCATAAATCGAACGCTGCGAATGAGAGGCTGGCTGACGGACTTTCATACGGACGCTTCACTTTGGTCCTTGGAGGTTTACATCAGGCCAAGACGCTCTCATTCTAACAGCTTTGGCAACGATGCGGAAAAAAACACGGCTGGCTGCCGTGCCTTATCCCGTAAATATATTGTAATAGGAGGAAGGAAAAACGATGACAAACCATGAATTTATACAAAAATTAATCAGCGCTGCGCAAGATTACAAAACAGTTTATGCAAACGGCATGTTCGGGCACCTTGTCACAGAGGAGATCATATCGCAGAAAACGCAGCAGCTCCCCGGCTGGTATACCGCCTCCCGGCAGGCGGAGCTTCGCGCTCTGACCGGGAAAGAATATTTCGGCTTCGACTGTATCTGTCTGGTCAAGGGCATTCTCTGGGGATGGAGCGGCGATGCGTCGAAAAAGTATGGCGGAGCCGTATATCAGTCTAACAGCGTGCCGGACGTGACGGAAGGACAAATGTTAAATAATTGTACGGCTGTCAGCAGTGATTTCACGGATCTTATCCCCGGTGAATATCTCTGGATACAGGGGCACTGCGGCGTATACATCGGCGACGGGCTTGCTGTGGAGTGTACGCCGAAATGGGAAAACGGCGTCCAGATCACGGCGGTGGGCAATCTTGGCGACCAGAAGGGATATTACAGCAGAACCTGGAGCAAACACGGAAAGCTGCCGTATGTCGACTACATTGAGGCTTCGCAGGCGGAGCCTTCGCCTGCGCCTGCAGGCAAAACGGTAACCGTGGAGCTGCTTACGCTGCGGCGCGGGGAGAATCGCGGCAGCGCACAGATCGGAACGGTGCAGACGATTTTAAAAGGAAAAGGTTATTATACTATGGATATCGATAACAGCTACGGGCCGGGGACAGAGACGGCCGTCAAGAACTTCCAGGGCGCCAAAGGGCTGGCAGCGGACGGCATTGTTGGGATAGATACCTGGACGGCATTACTTAAGGAGTAAATGGATGACAGAGACACAAAATAACAGCGGACCGCTGCGCTTGTGATTGCGGCTGCGATAACGGCGGCCATTATACAAAAAAATAAAATTGTTTGCTTAAAACGGATTGCGAGATTTATGCGGAAAACAGAAATACCGCGGAGCATCAGAGCCTTCGCGGTATTTTTGCTTCAGGCGCGCCCGGTGTAGAAGCTCGCGGGAAGCAAATGCGGCGGCGCATGAAGTCCAGGCTTTCGCTTCCGCATCTGTCTCTGCCGTTTTCACGCATGAATCTGAATTTCCGATTTTCAGAAGACGATGATATCTTCCTTCACAAACCTGGAATTCCGCTCTCAATGGTATTTTTAGGCAAAAATTCAACCGTATAGCGAAAATTTATCAATGAACGTGATATTACGCGTCATAATAATTAAATTTGGGGGTATACCGTCAGTCCATATCGCGCCGGGAACGTAACGCCTGCTATCCCGAGATAGAACTTTTCCCCGCAATTGCAAATTTTTTCGGAATAACCGCAGACAATCTGCCGGGAGGCGGATGTGACAGAAACGGAAAAGGTCAAAGCATTTGCCGGACTTTCAAATTACAATCGGCTGCGGAAATATGAAGGAATGCATTCGGATTGCCCGCGCAGGCAACCTGGAATATCCCAAATTGGGATACAAGCAGGCTTCCTTTTGCGACCGGGGCGTTTTGCGCCAAGAGGATTCGCTGCTACAGATATTTTTTGCTGCCCGAAGCTCAATTCTTGCCTTTAAACACCAAAATTGCTTTTGCTGAGCCTGTAACAGACATGGTAATCAGATCAAGGCCTTTTTCCAACATCTCGTTTGCCTTTTCTTCTATTTTTTTCGCCATATTTTCTGCTTTTGGGGAGTATTCGATCACTACCGCTTTGTACATTTCGGAGCCTGCCTTTCCTCAAAATGTCTTTGACAACAACGCGTTCACTTTGTCCAATATCGGTTCTAAATACTTCTTATCTGTCCAATCACGGTTTTCGTCGCCTGCTTCCATGAGCGCAGCCTCCCAGGGGGCATAATCCTCCGGGGCCTTTTTCCGCACCGCATTGCGGAGCATTTTACAAAGCGTTCTATCCAAAAAATTCATTTGTGCTATATTCCAGGCTCCGCGGCAATAAAAGCAAGGGAAGGAGGATAATTCCCCCTTCATATTATGACGCACTATTTCCTTGAACGTCGTTTCCTCGTAAGGAGATGCTCCCACACAAAACACGAGAACGTTTTTGCCCTTCCAGATATCTGGATTTTTCTTCAAATAAGAAAGCCCCGCTATGCCCGAAGCATATATTCCGCCGCCAATGATAAGCAGGTCATATTGACGCAAATCAGAGGCCTTTGCAGCATTTATTCCCTGCATAGGGAATCCCGTTGCTTCTGACAGCCAAGCTGCATACTTCTTTGTGGCACCGTATTTTGACTGATAGAGAATGATTCCTCTCATGTATGCCTCCGGATACAGATCGAACAAATTTCCATCTAATATTATCCCAACGCAACTATTTCATATATCTTTATTTGATAAAATTTGCGTAAAACATAACAAAAACAGGCGGTGAAGCCTGCGGGCCGCAAAACCTGTAGGCTTGACGCTGTTTCCAGGTCAAACCGCGATCTTGTGCCCTGCCTGCGTTTGCATACCAGCCGCACGCCTTGCTTGCCGGGAAACGTGAGGCAAATCAGCGGCAGATCATCGTTCTGTCCGGGGGCGGCCAGTAAAGCGAAAGCGCAAGCCTCATGAAATCCAGGTTTATAGGCAAAAAGGAAAAACCGCAACACTGATATGTTTTGTATCAAAGTTGCGGTTCTTATTTGTCGAGCGACTACAAAAAAGATATTTTAGTGAGTTCGGATGGGAGATTTGAACCCTTACATAAACCATGATAATTTATTTCTTTTGCCTGTATTATGCAAAACTTTTGAATATCACCTGTAACAGGAATCCTGTCATAAGGGCTTTCTGCCCAAACCGCTTCATCGACAATAGTAGATACGATTTCTTTAAACCCTGCTTTTCTAAGATCGTCTATTAA
>CABSMD010000273.1 GCA_902478725.1 uncultured Clostridia bacterium | reverse complement strand
GTCTGTAAACTCCGGAGACGTTCTTGTATCGTTGGCATAAGACGGCTACAAGAATAGAAAAAGGAGGAGTTTAATTTGTCTGAGATTTTAAACGGCTTTGCATCATTCCTTCAAAAAACCGGTATCGTCTACATGTTCAGCGCCCCGGACGGTGACTGGCTGTTTTGGGCCAAAACCCTGGGAATGATCGCAATCGCCTGTGTATTGTTATATTTGGCAATTGTAAAAAAGTTTGAACCGCTGTTGCTTTTGCCGATTGCGTTTGGTATGCTACTGGCCAATATCCCGATAGGCGGGGTCATGCATCCGGAGATGTTCCTGGGGGATTCCATTGACTATGCCGAGGTGTTGCATGACGGCGGATTATTGGATTTACTGTATTTGGGCGTCAAACTTGGAATCTATCCGCCCCTGATTTTCCTCGGGATAGGCGCGATGACTGATTTTGGTCCGTTGATTGCCAATCCCAAAAGCATCCTTTTGGGCGCGGCTGCACAGCTGGGTGTGTTCATCACCTTTATTGGTGCCTTGTTGATTGGCTTCAGTGTTACAGAAGCGGCGTCAATTGGTATTATTGGCGGAGCAGACGGTCCGACTGCCATTTTTGTAACCAAGACGCTTGCACCGCATCTGTTGTCAGCCATTGCAGTCGCGGCTTATTCTTATATGGCACTGGTGCCGATCATCCAGCCGCCTATCATGAAGTTGCTCACCACCAAGAAGGAACGTCAGATTGTTATGGAGCAGCTTCGCCCAGTCAGCAAAAAGGAAAAGATTTTGTTCCCAATTATTGTAACAGTCGTCGTACTGCTCATCATCCCGGACGCAACTCCTCTGATCGGTATGCTGATGCTTGGTAACCTGATCAAAGAAAGCGGCGTGGCGGAGCGCCTGAGTAAGACGGCGCAGAACGAGCTGATTAACATTGTTACGATATTCTTAGGCGTCACGGTAGGGGCTACTGCTACGGCGGACACCTTCCTGACCTGGAATACGATCAGCATCATTTTACTTGGCTTATTTGCGTTCGCCATCAGTACAGCAGGCGGTACGATATTTGGAAAGATCATGTGCAAGGTGACCGGCGGCAAGGTGAATCCGTTGATTGGTTCCGCCGGTGTGTCGGCAGTTCCAATGGCGGCGCGCGTTTCCCAGGTGGTAGGCCAGAAGGAGAACCCTTCCAACTTCCTACTGATGCACGCGATGGGCCCCAATGTTGCTGGTGTTATCGGCTCGGCGGTTGCGGCGGGCGTATTCCTTGCTCTGTTTAAGTAGGCATATTTAACGGCCCTGTTATGGGATGAAGGAGGATAAAAGTATGGCAAAAAAGGTTGGAATTACCGAAACCGCCATCAGGGATGCACACCAATCCTTGATTGCGACCAGAATGACGACGGAAGAAATTCTTCCCATTGTATCGAAACTGGACAAAATCGGTTATCATTCGATAGAGGCATGGGGCGGCGCTACATTTGACTCCTGCCTGCGTTTTCTCAATGAAGACCCCTGGGAACGCTTGCGCAAAATCCGAAAGGAAGCGCCCAACACAAAGCTGCAGATGCTGTTCCGTGGTCAGAACATTTTGGGCTATAAGCACTATGCGGATGATGTGGTGGAATATTTCGTGCAAAAATCGATTGCAAACGGCATTGACATTCTTAGAATTTTTGACGCGCTGAATGATGTGAGAAACCTGCAGACTGCGATCGATGCATGTAAAAAGGAAAAAGGTCATGTACAGGCGACGGTTTGCTATACCATTAGTCCGGTGCATGACATCGAATATTTTGTTAAGCTTGCAAAGCAGTTGGAGGATAACGGCGCGGACTCGATCTGTATCAAGGATATGGCGGGCCTGTTAAAGCCATATGTCGCCTATGACCTCATCAAAGCGATGAAGAAAAAGGTCAAGATACCGATTCAGCTTCACACACATTATACCAGCGGCGTTGCGTCAATGACCTATTTAAAGGCGATCGAAGCGGGCGTTGACGTGGTGGATACCGCTATCTCGCCCCTTGCAATGGGAACCTCCCAGCCGCCTACGGAACCGCTGGTTGCTACCTTGCAGGGAACGGAGTATGACACCGGCCTTGATTTGACAGCGCTGAGCGATATTGCGGATTATTTCAGGAAATTACGGGAAAAATATCTGGCAAGCGGCCTGCTCAACCCGAAGGTAATGGGCGTGGATATCAACACACTGCTCTACCAGGTACCGGGTGGTATGCTCTCCAATCTCGTTTCCCAGCTAAAACAGCAGGGAAAAGAAGACAAGTACGAAGAGGTTTTAAAAGAGGTACCCAGAGTGCGTGAGGATGCCGGATTCCCGCCGCTGGTTACCCCATCAAGCCAGATCGTTGGTACGCAGGCAGTTTTGAACGTCATCACCGGCGAACGGTATAAGATGGTCACTAAAGAATTTAAGGCACTGGTCAAGGGAGAATACGGAAAGACTCCGGTTCCGATCAAGAAAGAGATCAAAGAAAAGATCATTGGTAGCGAAAAACAGATCACCTGCCGTCCGGCTGATCTGATCAAGCCGGAGTTGGAGGGTCTTCGCAACGAGATCAAGGAATATATTGAGCAGGATGAGGATGTACTCTCTTACGCTCTGTTCGGCCAGGTGGCGACTAAGTTTTTTGAATACAGGCGCGCACAAAAATACAAAATTGACCCTGACCTGGTGGATATGGAAGAGAAAACCCATCCAATCTAAAATCATACCTCCCGCATATTTTTGCGGGAGGTATCATTGAGAAGAGGGAAATACGCTATGGCATTGGATTTGATGTCTAATATCGAACAAAAGTATCAGGGCTTGAGCAAGGGACAAAAACGGATTGCAGATTACATTTTGCAGCATTATGACAAGGCGGCGTTTATGACAGCGGCAAAGTTGGGCGTGTTGGCACAGGTCAGCGAGTCCACTGTCGTCCGGTTTGCAACCGAGCTGGGATACGCGGGATATCCACAATTGCAGCGCGCTTTGCAGGATATGATTCGTACCAAGCTCACAGCAGTACAGCGTATGGAGATCGCTTCTAGCCGTGTGGATGAGGATAATATCCTAAACGCCGTGCTGACCTCTGACATGGAAAAAATCAAGATGACGCTGGACACCATCGACCGGACGGTGTTTCAGCAGTCGATTGAGGCGATCTTAAATGCCAAGCAGATTTATATATTAGGGGTCAGGAGTTCCTCGGCGCTGGCAAGCTTTTTGGGCTTTTATTTTAACCTGATTTTTGAAAATATCCGTTTGGTTCATACAACGAGTGTAAGCGAGATGTTTGAGCAACTTTTGCGGGTGCAGGAGGGGGACGTGGTGCTTGGAATCAGTTTTCCGCGCTATTCCAGGCGGACATTGCAGGCACTCAAATATGCCAAAGACCAGAAAAGTACGGTAATCAGCATTACGGATAGCTACTCGTCGCCATTGGTCGAATTTTCTGATTATTCCCTGATTGCGAGAAGCGACATGGCCTCGTTTGTAGACTCCCTTGTCGCGCCT
>CABSMD010000272.1 GCA_902478725.1 uncultured Clostridia bacterium | reverse complement strand
GCCTTAGCTGCTGCAATCACTTCTTCGTCAGTGGCATCCAGCCGCCCGTAACGGATGTTTTCCATAATAGTCCCGTTAAACAGCCACGTGTCCTGTAGCACCATACCAAATTCTTGGCGCAAATCTTCTTTGGTGAATTCTTTTACATTATGTCCATCGACAAAAATATCACCAGCATCAATATCATGAAAGCGCATCAAAAGCTTGACCAACGTAGTCTTACCGGCGCCAGTAGGTCCAACAATCGCCACTTTCTGACCAGCTTTTACGTCAGCAGAAAAGTCTTTGATAATTACTTCGTCCGGGTCATACCCAAAACGCACATGAGAAAATTGCACGTCGCCTTTCAAGCGGATTTTTTCCGCAGACGGCTCCTCACTGCGGTGTGCCAGAGAAAGTCTGGGCTTGATTACCGCCTCTTCCTTTTCTTCCAAAAATTCAAACACTCGCTCTGCCGCTGCAACAGTCATCTGCAACTGATTGGAAATATTAGCCATTTGGGTAATTGGCTGGGTAAAACTGCGCACATACTGAATAAATGCCTGAATCCCACCAATGGTCATAGTTCCGCCTGCAGCCATAGATGCGCCGAGGATACAGATGGCTACATAACCCAAATTTCCTACAAAGCCCATAATCGGCTGCATCAATCCGGATAAAAACTGCGCTTTCCATCCAGCATTGTATAATTTTTTGTTCTGCTCGTCAAATGCTTTTACGGATTTTTCCTCCCCGTTAAACGCCTTGACCACCAAATGTCCGCCATACATTTCTTCAACATGACCATTGACTGCGCCAAGATACTTTTGCTGGCCTCTGAAATACCCTTGGGACTTTTTTACAACCCCCATTACCAACAGCAAAGACAGCGGCAGGATACACAAAGCAACCAGCGTCAGCTGCCAGCTGATACTCAGCATCATAATCAGCACACCGATCATAGAAGTAACAGAGGTAATCAGCTGCGTAACACTTTGATTTAAACTCTGGCTTAAGGTATCCACGTCATTGGTAATGCGGGAGAGAATCTCTCCCTGGCTGACCTTATGAAAGTAACCCAACGGCAGCCGGTTGATTTTTTGTATGATCTGTTGACGTAGATTATAAGATACTTTGGCAGAAATGCCAGCCATAGTAAATCCCTGAACATAGGAAAACAAAGCGCTCAGCAGATAAAGGCCTAACAAAGTCAATAAAACTACACCAATATAGCCAAAATCTATCACGCCGTCTCCGCCGGTAATAACGGCCATAATCCCTTTGGCCAGCTCATCAGTAGCTTTGGCCAGCACCTTTGGCCCCACAATGGTAAATACCGTAGAAATCGCGGCGCATAACAGCACCATGATAATTGCCCAATGAAAAGGCTTCAAATAAGAAAGCAGTTTTCGGGTACTGCCCTTAAAATTTTTCGCTTTTTCTCCCGTCATCATCCTGCCGCCCGGTCCATGGCCGCGCATCGGCCCGCTGGGAGCGGCATGTTTTGGTTGGCTCACTGCAATTCCTCCTTTGAAAGCTGGGATTGAGCAATCTCCAGATATTCCGGGCAATTTTTTATCAATTGTTCATGGGTCCCTTTGCCTACAATTCTCCCGTGATTCAAAACAATAATTTGTTCTGCCCCCATAATGGTACTGACTCTCTGCGCAACAAACAACACAGCCGCATTTTTATCCAGCTTTTTTTGCAAAGCACCGCGTAAAGCCACATCGGTTTTAAAGTCCAAGGCAGAAAAACTGTCGTCAAATAAATAAACAAGTGGTTTTCGGGCCAGTGCCCTCGCAATGGCCAGCCGCTGCTTTTGGCCGCCGCTGACATTTCCGCCGCCCTGAGCAATCGGTGCGGACAACTGCCCATCTGCAGATTGAACAAACGCTTTTGCTTGGGCCGTCTGGATCGCGTTCCAAATTTCTTCGTCTGAAGCATCCTCTTTCCCATATCGGATATTGGAAGCGATATCACCGGAAAAAAGTACGCTTTTTTGCGGTACATAGCCAATCAGACTGCGCAGCTGTTTCTGAGGCAGCTGCCGTACATCAACCCCTCCGATGGTGACGCTCCCTGCCGTTACATCATAAAAACGGGGGATCAGGTTGAGCAGTGTTGACTTTCCAGAACCGGTAGACCCAATAAAGGCGGTGGTTTCTCCTGCCTTTGCTATAAAACTCAAATCGGACAATACATCACTTTCCGCATTTTGATAGCGGAAAGACACATTCTGAAATTCTACCGTACCGTCCGAAATTTTTATCCGCGCTTCTTTCTCCGGGTCCAGAATACTCGGCTGGGTGTTCAGCACCTCGGCCACACGGTTGGCGGAAACCGCTGCGCGCGGTACCATAATAAACATCATGGCAATCATCAAAAAAGACATGATAATTTGCATGCCATACTGCATAAAGGCCATCATATCTCCAATCTGCATGGTCGAAGCCGCAATCGCATGGCCGCCTACCCAGATGATAACCAATGTAACCAGATTCATAATCAAGCTCATCGCAGGCATCGTAAAAGACATGGTTCGCTGAACAAAGCGAGTAGTGTCCCGCAGATCGCGGTTTGCCTGTTCAAAGCGTCCTTCTTCATACGTTTCATTTCCAAAAGCCCGAATCACCATTAAGCCGGACAGATTCTCACGGCTGACCAAATTCAGCCGGTCAATCAGCCTCTGAAGAGATTGAAATTTAGGCATTGCGATAGAAAAAATAATCATAATCAGCCCAATCAGCACTACAACAGCCAAAGCGATGATCCAACTGAGCGAAACACTTTTACCCACCGCCATTACAATACCTCCGATACCCATGATCGGTGCGTAACACAGGATCCGAATCCCCATGGTAATGAGCATCTGCACCTGTTGTACGTCGTTGGTCGTGCGGGTAATCAAAGAAGCGGTGGAAAATTTGTCAAATTCTCCACTGGAAAAACTTTCTGCCTTTTGAAAAACATCATGCCGCAAATCACGGGACACCGCCGCGCCGATTCTGGCGGAAAAAAAGCCCACGCCAATGGCTGCCAGCACACCGGCCAAGGCCACCAAAAGCATTTTTCCGCCGGTCAATATAATATAGTTTTGCTGTTTCTGGTGCAAGTCTATACCCGCATCTTGATAAAGCAGCGCCGTAAACGCCGGGCCAATCTGCTCTTTGACCGAATCATCCGCCTGCAAAGCCGCAAGGTATGCCTCATCCACCATCTGCTGTGGTATACTCTGTAAAAAAGACAGCATTTGATATAACATTTCGCCGCCGATTCCGGATAAATCCGCATCGCTTTCGTTTTGGGTCTGATCGCTTTGAGATGCGGAAGATTTTAGAAGATTCATAAGCGTCAACGCGCTTTGCTCATAAACATCCTGCGTTTTTTGTTCCACGCGATCTGACGACAGGACATAAATACCGTCTTTTTTCTCATAACCGCTTTGGAATATTTCCCGGTCCTCTTCCCTCATGAGCAGGCAGACCAGAGCCATTCCCTGTTCGCTGATTTTTTCCGGAACCGGTTCATCAACTCCATTTTTCTGCAGTCCCACGTCGACGATATCGCTCATCAGATTTGGCAGACTC
>CABSMD010000271.1 GCA_902478725.1 uncultured Clostridia bacterium | reverse complement strand
GCTGCGATCCGATCTTTTTATGCCGGAAAAATCACAAACATCAACAATCCGCCACATTTTCGTGACCGCAAGATCGTTCAGGATTTATGTGAGATCGAATTGAGGCGGCTTGCAGCGAAGGACGCGGCATCTTCTGAACGGGAGGTGCAGCGATGAATCCGAACAGAACGTATGAGGAAAATATGGCGGCGCTTAAAAAAATTTTGACCCAACGCACCTACACGGCGCTGTCTCACAGGAACATCGAGTTTGTTCTGAAATATCAAAATGCGTCATTGCAGGAGTTGGCTGCATATTTGCGGCAGCAGCAGGCGGAGCTGCGGCATATCCCCGGCAGGACAGAAATAATTGGCGGCGATTTCATTGAGCTGCGGTTCCGCGGATGGGCAAATGCGCTTGAAGCGATCGGCGTTAGCAGAGAGCTTGCGGCAAAGCGCAGTACGCCCGCGCTGGAAAAAACGGCGCTGTTTCAGGCGGAGTTCAATACACAGCGGGAGCTGGACAAAGCAGCCAAGGCTGAGGCCAAAAAGCAAAATAAAGCCAAAGAGAAACCGCCGATTCAAGGCAAAGGCCGCCGGTTCCGCGCGGATCTTCTTCAGGATGAGAAAATCACGGGAAGAACGATGTACGCGCTTGAATTGCAGGGGTTCAAATGCCCGAAGAATAAGAACGTGCGGAAAACGCAGGAGTTCAAGGCTGAGTACCAGCGGCAGCTCACAAAATTCCGGCAGGAGCAGGCCGCAGAAAAGGAAACCAAACGCGCAGCGCGGCAAGCCGAACGGCAGGAATCGGCTGCGGAGGAAAGCGCACAATAATTTATTTGCACAATCCGAATTGGGAACGGATTTGCACATAGACCTGATCTCATCCCCCTGAGATCAAACTGCCAGCGCGTCACCCCCTGACGCGCAGAAATCCCCGGTTCCGAATGGGAACGCGGAACCGGGGGATCTCAAAACCTTGTCAATCTTTGATTGGGAACACCGTAGGTTCCGCAATCCTACGTTCCATTTTTCTAAAATTGCGGGCAGCTTGGACTGCCCCACCCGAGCTGCCTGACATGGGGCGAAATTTTATGAAGGAGATTGCACAATGAAAACTGCAAAGAAAGTAACAGCCCTCCTGCTGGCGGTCGTCATGGTTCTCGCCATGAGCGTCAGCGCATTCGCGGTCACCACCAGCACCGCGACGATCCAGGTCATCTATGGCGGCGAGCCTGTCCTGGATGCGGAACCCGTATCGTTCGAGATTACAACAGGTATGACAGCAAAAGACGCTCTCAATCAGTATGCGGATATGCTTGAACTCACATGGAAAACTGTCCCCAGCACGAACCCCGGCTTTGGCAGTACTGCATACGCTGTTGACACGATTTTAGGATTTGGCGGCGAGCCTGTTGGCAGCGCATCTGGTATTCCCGCCGTACATTGGAGCGACACGTATGCAGGCTATGGTCTTGAATACACCGAAGGCACCGGCGACGATACTGTATACCACTTCATCTATGTCGGCAATGACTGGCTGTTTACCGTAAACGGCAGTGTTCCGCTGGATCCTGATCATACTTTGGATGACGGCGTTACGCCCTATCAGTACTACATGGATCAGTACACCGTTCAGGCTGGCGACGCAATCGTTGTGGAACACACGCGGCAGATTGAGCGTTGGACCGGCACTTCCGACTGGATTTCTGGTACCTGATCCGCTAAAAATCAAGCTGTAACCTAAACCTTCGGCCCGCGCCCATGCCGGCCCATAACGCTTGGGCGCGGGCCTTTTCTTAAGAGAGGAGAACCACATCAATGCGCGCTGTGCAAAAAAAACGATTGAGCGCACTCCTTCTGATAGGGGCGCTTCTTTTTATACTTACCAGCTTTATGCTCCCTGTTTATGCCGCGGAAACATCTGCCGGGAGCGGGAGCAACTCAAATGGCTATATTGAAGACATTAAAATACAGTCATCTACATCAGGCAATCCCATTCCAAACTATTCGTTTGACAAAAATACTACAAGTTACGACATCGATCTTTACAACAGCACTTTCCCACTGTTTACGCTATCTGCTAAAAAGACTGCTGTAGAGGGGAAAAACTTATATTACTATATGGTGCTTGATGCTGGCACTACTTCGGAAACTTTCGCATTAGGCACAGATGGTTTCAAACTGGTAACGCCTACTACTGCTAGCGCTAAACCAATGCCCACTAAAATTCCAACTTTATCGTGCGGGAAACATACATTGTCCGTTCGTGTTGGAAAAAGTAATGATAAACAAAACTTCGTCGATAATATATATGACGAATATATTTATAATTTTACACTAAAACCCGGATTTTCCTCTCTGGATGTATTGGATGAAGCAAACAAATCCTCTCTTTCCCCGAAATATACCACAGCTACCTGCTATTTCAACAACATTTTTTCTGCCACAACGACGGGTAATAAGATCACATTAAAGGGAAGCTTTAAGAACCCTGACAAGAAAACGTCGTGTTATATCGGTGAAACATTGGTAACCGGTACAATAGCAAATGGCAAGACAACACTATCAGAAGTGGTAAACCTTTCTGCGTATGCCGACGAGAATGTGCAAGGTGTATATAAAATTCCCGTTAGCCTTGTCTACAACGGAGATAGGGATCTGCGCACCGAAAACACGATATACGTTATCAATACCGAGCTTGCCGCACCTGTTATTAAAAAGCCTGCGGAGCTAAATGTTGAATGCGACAAACTGGATACGCCTAAGCTCAGTGTAACTGCAACGGTTCCGGATGGTGCGGTAGCGACCTATCAGTGGTATTCGGCCATAGCTAAATCAGATATTTCATTTCAGCCTATTGCGGGAGCAACAGGCAGTTCATATACAATTCCAACCAAAGATACCAGCGCGGCGGGCACACGTTACTATCGCTGTAAAGTGACCAGCACTGTTTCGATCGATGGTATCGGAGAAATTTCGTTTGACGCAACAAGTGATATCTTTTCTGTAAAAACGAAACTCAGCTACATTTCAAAACCCAATATTTTCAAGGATCTCGGCTCTTTTGTTTCGATAGGCGAGGATAAATATGCGGATATATATAGAACAAACTATATCAGCGGTGAAAAATTTGATCTCATGTATATCAGCGTCGAAGAGCCAGAACCTGGGGTTTCCTTACGCTATGAATACTTTGTCAATACAAAACCTGATCTAAAAACTGCAAGTCCACTGGAAGTAGTTTCCGGGCAAGGCTGGGAGACCTCAGATGTCCAAGGTCATCGGTATTCTATTACGTCAGTGCAGCCTACAGAGGGATTCGAAGAAGGCATCTATTATATTTACTGCACTGTTACGGCAACGGCAGATGGGTTGGAACCGGTCAGTGAAACCAGCGGCCCCGTTCGTCTGGTATATTCCCGGGTCGAGCTGGAAGGCTTTACAGGCTCCGGAACAAAGGAAGATCCATACCAGCTCACATCCGAGGCCGATCTGATAAAGCTCCGTAGGATCGTCAACGAGGACAACCAATGGTGTTCGGGCGTTCATTTCAAAATGATGAACAATATCGTGCTGTCTTCCACATGGGCACCCATC
>CABSMD010000270.1 GCA_902478725.1 uncultured Clostridia bacterium | reverse complement strand
CAGCCACATTTTCGCTTGCACGGTGGGAAAATACCGCTTCCTTCCGCCGTGACAGGTGCGCAATCGATTTAGCACCCCCGCGGATCCGGACAATATCCCCCCGTTCCTCCAATGTCGCAAGATCCCGCCGGATCGTCATACTGGACACGTCGGGAAACAGCGCCGCCAACTCATCCACTGTAACCTCACCATGTGCTTCTATATATTGATAAATCCGTTCTATCCTATCATTGCTCACAGGAATCTCCGCCATTCTAAGCTATTTTGTTCGTTATAAACACCTTATTTGTATCTTATGAACACAATACTATCATTTTACTGTTTTAATGTCAAATGTTTTTGTGAAAAAAAGCTACACAACTTTCCAAAGAAAATTTTTCATACCCTTATGAAAAACGGCAAAAACGAAAGGGAAAAATAGAAAAGGACAGGTTAATTGTCTCAAATCGTCTCCGTCTCATTTTACTCAAGTTATTGTGTGTGATATAATACCGATCACAAGATATAGTGTATTCAAGTTTCAATAAATTATGGAAAAAGAGGGAGCAAAATGGTAAAACAGATCAGAAAAAGAGACGGAAAGGTCGAAACCTTCCAGCCGGAAAAGATCACATGGGCGATTTTTAAGGCCGCGCAGGCGGTCGGCGGCAACGATTTTTCCATGGCGGAGCAACTCGGCCGCCAGGTGGTAAACAACATCAATCAGTCATCTCAGGGGACTCCTGAGATTGAACAGATACAGGATATGGTGGAAAAGGTACTGATCGAAAACGGTCACGCACAGACTGCCAAGGCCTACATATTGTACCGCGAAAAACGCAAGGGCGCCCGTGAGATCAATGCTTTGATCGGCGCGACGATCGACATGTTCTCCGATTATTTAGGAGACAAGGACTGGCACATTCAGGAAAACGCCAACACCCACAAGAGCATTAATGGTCTGAATAACTATGTGCGCGAAGCGTTTACCAAAAAATACTGGCTGCATGAAATCTATCCGGAAGAGGTCAGAAACGCCCACGAAAGCGGCGAGGCACACATCCACGACCTCGGCTTTTTCGGCCCCTACTGCGCCGGATGGGATCTGCGCCAGCTTCTGACCGACGGATTCGGCGGTGTGTACGGCAAGGTTGAAAGCGGCCCGGCCAAGCACCTGCGCTCCTTTTTGGGACAGATTGTAAACTCTACCTTCACCACCCAGGGCGAGACCGCCGGTGCGCAGGCATGGTCCAGCTTTGACACCTATTGCGCCCCGTTCATCCACTATGATAACATGACCTACGAGCAGGTACGCCAGTGCTTGCAGGAATTCGTATTCAACATTAATGTACCGACACGGGTTGGTTTCCAATGCCCGTTTTCCAACCTGACGTTCGACATTACCGTTCCCTCTACCCTAAAGGACGAGCCGGTCATTGTCGGCGGCGAATACAAGGACGCGACCTATGGTGATTTCCAGAAGGAAATGGACATCTTTAATAAGGCGTTCTGTGAGGTTATGTTAAAGGGCGACGCCAAGGGGCGGGTATTCACCTTCCCGATTCCGACGATCAACGTCACCAAGACGTTCGACTGGGACAGCGAAGTGGTGGACGCGTTTATGCAGATTACCGCCAAATACGGGATACCGTACTTTGCGAACTATATCAATTCCGACCTGTCGCCGGAGGACGCAGTCTCGATGTGCTGCCGCCTGCGGCTGGACACCTCCGAGCTTAGAAAACGTGGGGGCGGGCTGTTTGGCAGCAATCCGCTCACCGGATCGATCGGGGTGTTCACCATCAACCTGCCGGTGATCGGCTACCATTCCAACAGCAAGAGTGAGTTTAAGGCCCGGCTGTGGAAGATGGTACAGACCGGCAAGACCTCCTTGGAAATCAAGCGCAAGATCATCGAGCAGCAGTCCGAACGGGGCTTGTATCCCTACGCGACGCACTACCTGCGCCACGTCAAGGAACGCACCGGCAGCTACTGGAGCAACCATTTCAATACCATCGGCATCATCGGCATGAATGAGGCCCTGCTCAACTTTATGGGCAAGGACATCACCACGCCGGAGGGGCAGGAATTTGCTCTGGAAATCATGAACTACCTGCGCGAGCTGATGGTGGAAATCCAGCAGGAGACTGGCCATATGTACAACCTGGAAGCCTCCCCCGCCGAAGGTGCGGCTTACCGCATGGCGAAGGCTGACAAGGAACGCTATCCCGACATCATCGCGGCGGGCGGGGACGTGCCGTATTACACCAATTCGACACAGCTTCCGGTCGAGTACACCGACGATATCTTCCAGATGCTCGAATTGCAGGATGAATTGCAATCGCTCTACACCGGCGGTACGGTGCAGCATTTGTATCTGGGCGAAAAAATCGACGACATCAGCACCTGCAAAAAGCTGATTCAGAAGATTTTCACCAACTACAATATGCCATATATCTCGCTGACGCCGACATTCAGCATCTGCAACACGCACGGCTACATCGCCGGAGAGCATTTTGAATGCCCGGAATGCGGCGCGGAAACCGAGGTCTGGTCGCGCGTGGTCGGATACCTCCGTCCGGTCAAGAACTTCAACAAGGGCAAAAAGAAGGAATATTTTGACCGCAAGAAGTTTGTAATCCAAGAGGATATTGGATAGGATTATCTGTCCGAAAGTTAGAGTATGGGATAAAGATTTGCAGGAATGTAGGAATTAACGGAAGGAAAATTGGGGAGAAATGGAGCTGTCTATGGTGATCGCAGGCATACAGCCAAACTCATTTGTGGATTATCCGGGCCGGATCGCCTATGTGGTCTTTACGCCCGGCTGCAATTTCAACTGTTACTACTGCCACAACCGCCACATTCTGCCAAAGCAGGCTGTGCAGTATCACAATGAATATGTTTTGGAAGAGATAAAAAACCGGCAAAAGCTGATCGACGGGGTGGTGATCTCCGGCGGAGAACCCACCCTGCAACGTGGCCTGAAGGAGTTCATCACCCGGCTTGACGGCTTGGCCGTCAAGCTTGACACCAATGGGACGCGTCCGGAAGTAATCGAGGAATTGATTCCTTATCTGGACTATATTGCGATGGATATTAAGGCCCCTTTTGAGAAGTATTCCTCTATCACAGGAGTAGAGACGGACGTGCAGGCGCTGAAGACAAGCGTAGAGCTGATTAGGAACAGCGGCCTGCAGTATGAATTCCGCACCACCATGGTGCCGGAGCTCACGCCGGAGGATATAAAAAGCATCGCACAAACGATACAGGGCGCTGAAAATTACTCGATTCAGCAGTATGTGCCGGTTAAAGGGTACGCCCCCGCGCCGGATCACGCCCATAGCAAGGAAACGCTGCTGCGGGCACAGGAGGAGGCAGCAGCGTTTGTGAAAAGGTGTAGGGTGAAGAATGCGGGGTAGTTTCTTTTTGCCATATCACAGCCCCCCCCCCCCGATAACGGTAGGTTATATTAAATCAAGCTTCTCCATTAGCTTCATACGTTCTGATAATTCCTGTTTTTGAACATGATTTGCTTCTTTCGCCCCTGAGATACCATGAAACATGCGATGTATCCATGCGAAAGGTAATAAAAATGGATATTGTTCTACGTATTTATAATTTATACTCATAAAT
>CABSMD010000269.1 GCA_902478725.1 uncultured Clostridia bacterium | reverse complement strand
GGATAAACACATTTTTGGTCCAGACATTCGGAAAATCGGTAATCATCCAGTTCCATTGGTCGGCGTGGGTGGAATAAATCCCGCCGCCGGAGGTATTGATGCGAATGAAGGTATTGTCGTTAATGACGTCTACGCCGTAGCCGCCGGCAGACAATTTGTCTTTGTTCAACTGGTTTTTCTGCTCCTGTGGGAAACCGCCGACAAAGGTACAAAAATCGGTATTCTGGTTTATGCTGTAAACCAGCTTGTTATAGAGGAACAGGCTCAAAAGCGATTTTTTCTCCACGCTGTGCCCAAACACCGAAAAGGTGAAATTGGAATCGGTATTCTGTACCGGCTGATTGGAAGCGTCCGACATACGGCTGTTTTCAGGCAGTACCACATTCGGATCATCCTGTCCGTCTATTACGATACGGCTATAGGCCGTTTTTCCGTTAAAGGTAGCTGATAAGACCGTTGTCCCACTTGCGTGTGGGACAATATCGAAGCTTCCGGCGGATGCGATATCATTGGAAAACGAGAAGTCGGTATCGGTTAAGATTACCGGTGCACTAAGTCCGCTTGGATCCTTTCCGGTCAGTTTTACCCATCCGCCTGATTCCGAGGTAATCTCCATATATTTTGGCGAAATCTCAAGATATGCAAGCTCGGACAGGACATTTAGCTCATATGTCCCGGTAACATCGCCGCAGGTTGCAGACACCACCACCTTACCAGCCGCGCCAGGATAGAAGCGATTATTTTCGAACCGTCCCTCTCCTTCGACCACCTTCCAGGTGATATCCTCGGGGACGTTCATTGGGCGGTAAGAGGTATCGAACGCCTTTACGTCCAAAAAGCAGGAGGCGCCTAAGAAAACATTGGACGATTCAGGCGCGATCTCAAGTGTCCCCAAGATGCCGGTTGCAGGTTTTGTGTTGCGCGCACCCAAGCCGATCGCTACCGTGCGAAGCGGTCCGTCGGAAGGATGGTTCAACGTCCTGAGCTCTCCGCTTGTCAAATCGCGGGCCACCATCGTAGTGGAACCTCCACCGTCCATATTGATCGCGTTATAACAGCCTATGCTTAGGAGAAAATTGGCCATTTCGTCCATCGTTGTACCGCGGCTGACGGCCTGTCTTCCATCCACTGTGACAAAATATACGATTTTTCCGCTTTGATCGCTCCCGACCGCCGTGCGGGGTTGAAGGCCGGAAACATTATGCGTATTGGACGCGCGTTCACCGTTTTTGAGCAGCAATGTCCCGCCGCCTGAGGCGACGTCGATCGCGTTCCAATCCGGCGTGGTATACACGTCCAGCTTCACCGTATCGCCAACTGCCAGGTTGTCCTTAATAAACGTATTGCGGTCAAGCCAGCAGGTGAGAACATATCCGTTTTCTGGTATTTCCACAGGCGGGTTGTCCCAGTAAATAGCCTGTACCACATTGTCTACTACAAGCACTTCATAAGCGTTGGGCGATTGGGTACCGGGTGACATGGTATCCCACTCGCGGTTATACAGCACGATGCCGTCTCCGGCGTCGTTATATTTGTTAATGTACTTGATACCGTAAGAATTGCCGTTTGGCGCAGTGATTCCCAGATAGCATGTCCAGTAATCAAACATGGCAACCCGGTCCTTCGACAGGGAAAAGGTCGCAAAGGAACTGTCGTCTGAGGGAGAGGAAAGGAGCTTTCCATCCTTCATTACGGTTCCGATGGGGGATACCAGTGCGGAGTTTAAGCTGCTCCTTTGAAAAAAGTCGGTGTTGATCGCAACGTCCGAATCGTTCGCTGCAGCCATATCTAAAACATTGGAAGCATGGTTGACGCCTCCCGCGCCGGTCAAAAGCTGCAGGCTTACGTCGGGGTCGTTCAAATCGATCCTCATGACCTCAAAATTCAGCCAGCCGGTCGTCGTAAGGCGGCGGATATTCGTCCGCGTAATCCCTTTGGCCACCGTCTCAGTCGTTATGTAATCGCCAATGTCAACCGCATATGCAGAATAAGCGAATACTGTCAAAAGTGCCATTGTCAGGGTCAGAATTCTAACTGTTAATTTTCGCATAGCATACCACCATATCATAAGAATTTAATAAATAGCGTACTTCCAGTATACAATATTACGGGTAAAAAGGCAAATGACAAATACGTTACACACAGAAAAAGTTTGCTTTTTTTTGTTATATCTTATATAATACTCTGCGGATAGATTTTTATTTATCCTATTGAGACAAACCGTAAAAGTAATTTGTTCCAACTTTAATGGGGGATTGCCATGAAACAAAAAAAATGTAATCTGTTGATCGTGCAAATGTCATTGGATATCGGCGGCGCGGAAACCCATATCGTAGAACTTGCTCTGGAATTGAACCGGCGCGGCTATCATGTGGTTGTCGCCTCGAATGGCGGCGCGTATGTATCTGAATTGACACAGGCAGGAATCATACACTATAAGGTTCCGCTTCATAATAAAAATCCTAAAAACATGATTACCTCTTATCATTTATTAAAGGAAATTATCAAGGACGAAAAGATTGATCTCGTCCATGCGCACGCCCGCATACCGGCGTTTATCGTCGGAAAGCTGTGTAAAAAGATGCGGATTCCGTTCGTGGCGACGGCGCATTGGGTCTTTACGACCGCATTTGGGTTAAAATACTTAACCAATTGGGGAGACCGGACGGTTGCAGTCAGTGAGGATATTAAGCAATATCTCATTGACAACTATAGAATACCTCCTGAAAATATCACCGTTACGATCAATGGGATCGATACCAATCGGTTTTCTGCGCAGGTTGATTACTCTGACATTGCTAAGGAGTTTTCTCTTGTGGACCAGGCTTTTCGTATTGTTCATATCAGCCGGATCGACCGTTCCCGTGAGGCTGTCGCCTTTCTGCTGGTAAAGGCGATGCCGGAGATTTGTCAAAGAATACCCGATGCAGAGCTTGTAATCGTCGGGGCGGGGGATATGTTTGAGGAACTGCGTCAAGAAGCAAAACGGATCAACCAGCAAATCGGACGGGAAGCGGTTAAGCTGGCCGGCGCACGAACGGATATTAACAAATTTGTTGCCTGTGCAAGTCTCTTTGTGGGCGCAAGCCGGGCGGCCTTAGAGGCCATGGCGGCGGGGAAGGCCGCAGTAGTTGCCGGAAACGAAGGCGATATGGGCTTATTTGGCCCGGACAAAAAAGAACTTGCCTTTGCAAACAACTTTACCTGCCGGGGCGCAAAGCTTCCGACACAAGAGAGTATGCTGGACAGTATTTGTCAGTTTTACAATATGCCGGAGGACGAGAAGAACAGGGTGGCAGAATATTGTCAAAAAACGGTCTATGAAAACTATTCTGTCGAAAAGATGACCGATGATACGGAAACTGCTTACCGTGCCGCTATGCAGAAATAAAACCGGAGGAGAGAACTATGTACGATGTAATTATATCCGGATACTATGGGTTCAATAACAGCGGAGACGAAGCCCTACTCTATTCCATCATACAAGACCTTCGGGCCTGTAAGCCGGACATCAGGATTGCGGTACTGTCTCAAAATCCTGTTCAAACGGCGACAGATTATCAGGTGGATGCAATTGAACGGCTAAAGCTGTTTCAGGTTTTTCAGACAATGCGGCATACCCGTCTTCTTTTAA
>CABSMD010000268.1 GCA_902478725.1 uncultured Clostridia bacterium | reverse complement strand
GGACACCAGTTTTAATAAAAACGGCACCAGATAAACGTCGATCAAGCTGGAGACCAGCAAAACCATCAGGCACAAAAACATGACCATCCCATAGCGGATGAAAAACACCTTAAAGTCCTCCTTCTGCCGCGACTTTTTGCGACAGGCTCCTAAGACATAGGCCGAGCACTTGAGGCTGCTTACCGATGCCAGAAACAGCGCCGGAAGCCAAAGCATAGCGGCTGGCAGGATACCCAGCAGGACAAAAGGGACAAATCTCGCACCATAAATAGCATGAAACACCGCTACGGAATAACCGATCAAAAAGCCCTTATAGCCCGTTATCACCGGTACGGCGACGCATCCCAATACGGAAATTGCCGTCAATATCAGCAGAACCATCAGCACAAGATTTTGAAATACTGACTTTTTCAATATCTCAAAGGTCGGCAGGCTGGCACCCGAAAGGTTGGTAAAGAATCCTTTCAGATATTCCTGTAGTTCCCCGTCCCCTCCCGCGCCGGAACAACCAATCACACCGATTGCCAGTCCTACGGCAAACGAGCAGGTTATGATACTATAATAAACAATATTGTTTTTCACATGCTCAAAAATGATATTCCGTTTTACCAAAGCTATCCCGCTCCCTATGTTGATGTCTATCATGATTGTATGCGGGACAAAAAAGAAAAATGACAATTATTTGGACAACTTCTCCGATTTTTCCGTACAACGCTTCATCGCCTTAATCAAAGAGGAACGGAACCCACTCTGTTCCAGTGAAGCAATGGCCTCAATTGTAGTACCACCAGGCGAACAAACCATATCCTTAAGCTCCGCCGGGTGCAGCCCGGTCTCCAACACCATGGCAGCCGATCCCAACACTGTCTGAGCCGCCAGAACATAGGCATCCTTCCGTGGTATTCCCTGCAGCACAGCCTCGTCCGCCATGGCCTCGATCATGACAAACACGTAGGCAGGCCCGCTGCCGTTTACGCCGACTGCCGCGTCCATCAGATGCTCATTGATCCGGATAAATCTACCCAGACAGGACAAGATTTCCTCCGCACACGTTATATCCTCCCCCACTTCCCCGGTGGCATAGACCGTCATCCCCTGGTTCACCTGTGCCGGCATGTTGGGCATAGTGCGAACCACACGGACGGGCGAAGCAAAGAAGCTCTTTATGTATGCAATCGAAAGACCGGGGGCAATGGTAATGTACAGTTTATCAGTGAACTGCGAGATTTCTTTAAGTACCGCCGGATAGATATTCGGCTTGACGGCTAAAATGACAATGTCGCTACCCTTTACGGTTTGGGTATTATCCGTCGTCGTGTGTACACCGGTCTGCGCAATTGCCGCAAGCTGGCTTTCGGACGCATCGCTTACCGTAAGATTTTCAGCAGGTATTTTAGTCAATAAACCATGCAGAATCGCACGCGACATATTACCACAGCCAATGATCCCTATTTTCTTCTTTTCGATCAACATAAAAACGCTCCCTACTATATTTTTTCAGCTATCGTATTTGCAAAAGAAAAAGCAGGCACAAATCCGTGCCTGCTTTTAGTATATCACACTTTCAATTCCACTTCAATACCCAAATCCTGCTGGTTTGCGGCCAGTACAGGTCCAACATCCTCCTCAAGGAACTCCCTCACCTGTTCCGGCGCGCGGCCGATGAACTGTTCCGGCTTTAAAATCTTGTCGAGCTCTTCCCGGCTGAGCTGGAAGACCGGGTCGGCCGCAATCCGATCGATCAGGTCATTTGGCTTCCCTTCCATCTTGACCTGCCGGGCCGCCTCCATCGAATGAACCCGAATCCTCTCATGCAACTCCTGCCGATCGCCCCCTTTTTTCACGGCGTCCATCATAATATTCTCGGTCGCCATAAAGGGCAGCTCGTTTTGCACATGCTGGGCAATCACCTTATCATAGACCACCAAACCACCGGTTACATTGATAAAGATATTCAGGATCGCATCCACCGCCAAAAACGCTTCGGATACGCTCAGCCGCTTGTTAGCCGAATCGTCCAGCGTCCGTTCAAACCACTGGGTCGAGGCGGTAATTGCCGGATTCAAGGTATCCACAATGACATAACGGGCCAAACCGCAAATGCGCTCGCTACGCATGGGGTTTCGCTTATAGGCCATGGCGGAGGAGCCAATCTGCGATTTTTCAAACGGCTCCTCAATCTCCTTGAGATTTTGCAGCAAACGAAGATCATTTGCAAATTTGTAAGCACTCTGCGCAACGCCGCTTAAAACATTTAGCACCTTACTGTCGATCTTTCGTGAATAGGTTTGTCCGGAAACTGGATAGACAGAATCGAATCCCATTTCCTGGGAAATCAACCTCTCCATCCTCTTGATTTTTTCATGATCGCCCTCGAACAGCTCCATAAAGCTCGCCTGTGTGCCGGTCGTCCCTTTGGAACCCAACAGCTTCAGGCCGCCGATCACATGATCCAAATCCTCCAAGTCCAGCAAAAGGTCGTGAAGCCACAGGCAGGCACGCTTGCCCACCGTGGTTAACTGTGCAGGCTGAAAATGGGTAAACCCAAGCGCCGGCATGGACTGGTAACGCTCGGCAAAATCACGCAGCAGGGCGATGACGTTCAACACCTTTTTCTTGACCAGAAACAAGGCCTCCCGCATAATAATCAGGTCGGTATTATCCCCCACATAACAGGATGTCGCGCCCAGATGGATGATACCCGCCGCCTTTGGACACTGCTGTCCGTAGGCATAAACATGTGCCATCACGTCATGACGCACCTCTTTTTCACGCTGCTGCGCGACATCATAATTAATGGTATCTTTATGCGCTTCCAACTCCGCGATCTGTTCGTCCGTCACAGGAAGACCCAGTTCCTTTTCCGCCCGGGCCAGCGCAATCCACAGCCTGCGCCAGGTTTTAAATTTCTTATCCGGCGAGAAAAGATACTGCATTTCTTCACTGGCATACCTGGAACACAAGGGACTTTCATATCTATCATTCATCTTTTGTACCTCCGCTTATGCATTTTTAATAAATGCTTCGATCCGGTCAAGACCCTCTTTGATATTCTCTATTGAGGTCGCATAAGACAGCCTCACATAGCCATCCGCCGCAAACCCGCCACCCGGCACAAGGGCGACCTTCGCTTTTTCCAGCAAAAGCTCGCAGAATTGGTCTGCATTACTCACTTCAACGCCATAAAACTGTTTTCCAAGCAAGGGGTTGATATTCATCATCACATAAAACGCGCCATGCGGCATGAGACAGGAAAGCCCTGGAATGCTGTTGATCCGTTCAACCATAAAGTTCCGGCGTTTTAAGAATTCTTCCCGCATCATATCAATAAAATCGTCCGGCCCGTCGATCGCGGCCAACGCCGCGGCCTGTGCAATCGAGTTCGGGTTGGAGGTCGCGTGGCTTTGCATATTTCCCATCGCTTTGGCGATCTCGGCGTTTGAGGCGGTGTAACCGATCCGCCAGCCAGTCATCGAATAACTTTTGGATACGCCATTTATGACAATGGTCAGATCCTTTATTTTATCGTTAAAGCTTGCAATGCTGACATGTTTTACGCCGTCATATGTAAGCTTTTCATAAATCTCGTCCGCCACGATATAGATATTTTTCTCTACCGCCAGATCAGCGATTTGGCGCAGTTCTTCCTCG
>CABSMD010000267.1 GCA_902478725.1 uncultured Clostridia bacterium | reverse complement strand
ATTCATATACCCTACAACGCGATTGATATCCTCCGCGACATCGCTCACGGTTCCCTGTGCGTTTTGCATATGTGGCACCAGATTCATCAGTCCCGCAGATAAGACCGTCAGGTCGGATACCGCGTCGTCCAGACTGTCATATATGCCATCCTGTGACGCGTTTATATCGCCACGCAGCGTGTTAAGACCCGCCATGCCGGATTGCATCGTCTGCAAGCCGCCGGCGGTGCTCCCCAATATCCCTAAAATATCATCCAGACTGTTATAGATGCCCTCGGCCGAATCCCCCATCACATCCTTTGCCTCTTTGAGCTGCTTGATCTGCTTCATCTGCTCCAGTGTCCCCGGAATCATCATCATAATCAAGCCGGAGCTCTCAAAATTGTTGGAGCCAATCCGGATGGTAAAGGTGGTCTGTTCCCCCGGCAAAGCCGCAAACACGACCGCCTTGTACGTTCCCATCGACTGCACCTGCGCACCAGGCGCCTCGATACTCAGAGTATCCTGCATGTTGACCATGGTTGCGACCTGCAGCAGCATATTGTTCCGGTAATACAGCTCCGCCTCCTCGTTCGGGATGCACGACACATTGATCTCAACCAATCCTGACGCGCCATACAGGCCCTCCGCCTCGGCGGGAACGCCGTTGAGCTTATAGGATATTTCAAACCGCCAGGGCATTTTCAACCCTTCCTCAGACGGCTTGCATTCATAATAAAACCGCCCGTCGCCCTCCGGCAGCTCCCAGCGCACCCCCTCCCCTGTCATGTGGGGTTCTGCATGGTTTGACATATTGGTAACTTTTTCATAGCTTCCATAGTCCTCAAATACGCTGTTGCCGTTTAGACTGCACCCCTTCACAATGCTCGCATCGGTCGGCGCTCCATAATAATCCAGATTGACATACACCGCCTCATCGGTACTGACGGAGGGTTTCCCGGCAGCCACCGGTATTGCCTGCCCCACGAGGAGCAGTACGCAAATCAGGCATAGTGTTCTATTCATCCAATTCATCTAGTTTCACCGTCTCTCCTGTTGGATTCTAACATAAACCTGCGTATAAACCTATTCGTGGGACAGGGGCTCCTTCTCCCCGGTCTCACATGCAATCTCGTCAAGCTCAGCGGCTTGCGGTTGCCCGCCGTTATCTTCTTCTCCGTCTTCCAAAATGAATTCTTCTACGCGAAAGACAATTATCTCCTCATCCGCAGTTGCTGCTTTTTCCTGCTCCGAAAGGGGAACCACCGCTTCTGTGGCATTCGGAGACTGCTTCTCCAAAGCGTCTGCATGGATGCTTTGCTCTGCTCCTTCTTTTGGGCTTGCGGCAGTTTTTTTCTTCGTTGCCTTTCGCAGCTTTTTCAACTGTTTATGCCTCTTTTGGCGTATTTCATGAATGCGCTTGGCCCTTTGCTGGCGAATATACCGTACGGTCAGCCTGACCTTTTTACGTTGTTTTTCACGCAAGCGTTCCAGCTTTTCCATTCGTCTCTTCTGGTTAAAGATCGCCCGGTCGAACATAACCAGCATCGCCGGCAACAAAACCAGCACCATAACCATACTGAGCAGCGCCCCCCTGCCCACCAGCCGTCCGATCCCACCAACCGCGGCGACGGTAGAGGTAAAGTACAGGCCGTATCCAACCGTCGTCAATATCATACCGGAGGTCAGAATCGACAGCGCGCTGGAGGAAATCGCCTCAACGGCCGCCTTCCCTTTGTCAAAGTTTGTTCGGAAGTCAAGGTAATTGTTGGTCAATAAAATGGAGTAATCGATCGTTGCGCCCAATTGCAGACAGCTGACGATGATGTAACCCATGTAAATCATCTTTTCGCCGGTCAGATAAGGAATCGCCATATTAAGAAATATTGCCACCTCAATCGGGATCATAACGACAATTGGAATAATTCCAGATTTAAAGGTCAGCAAAACCACCAGGGCGACCCCAAGCAGCGAGAGGATATTGACAAAATTATAGTCCTTTGTAATAATGTTTTGAATATCCTGCGTTGAGGGTGTCACGCCAACAATATAAGCATCCTGTGGATAATAACGGTTGACCGTCTCTTTGATCTGGTCGGCGCACTGATAGGCAAATTCACTTTCATCGCTGGACCGGACAAAGATCAGGATGCGGGCAAAATTTTCAGTATGTAGCTGACCTGTCAGGCTTTCGGGCAGAAAATCCGCTGGAATTCCTTCCGGCAAAGTACCCGCCAGAGAGGTAACCGATTTCACAAACGAAAATGACTCAAGCTCTCCCGTCAGCTCCTTTTCGGTCACCATAGATGAATTGGGGACAACCGCAAGAATCAGGTTGCTCCTTCCAAATCGTTGATTGATCTCCTGCTCGTCCTCATAGACCCGTGTTCCGGGGCTGGAACCAAGCGCGCCGTTTCCGTACTGGAACTGGTTCATGCTCTGTGCGGTGAAGGCCGGGATAATGATAATCAAAACGGCCGCCAGCACGATCTTTCGCAGCCCAAAGACCCTTTCGCCAAACTTGTGAAAGGGCGGTACGAACGGGCGGTGGCGGCTTTTCTCCACCTTTTCGCTCCAGCGAAGGATCAACGCGGGCATCAAAAGCAGCACCGTCAGCAGACTGATCACGATTCCCTTGGCCAGTACAATTCCCATATCACGGCCGATGGAAAATTTCATAAACGTCAGTACGATGAAGCCTACAATTGTCGTCGCGCCGCTTGACAATACCGACGTTACCGAGTGCCGGATGGCATTTGCGATTGCCTGAACCGGCTCCTCCCCCGCCTCACGCTCGCGGGTAAAGGAATGGAGCAGAAAGATGGAATAATCCATTGCAATCGCCAACTGCAAAATCGCAGCCATACTGAAGGTCAGAAAGGAAATTCGGCCTAAGAAAATATTAGTCCCCATGTTGATCACAATAGCGATCCCCATAATCAACAGGAACAGGATCGGTTCAAACCAGGAGTTGGTGGTCAGGCACAGGATCAGGGCGATCATGAACACGCCCATCACCATCGCGATGGCAACCTCTCGTGTCATCGTTTCGCTCAACGATTTATTCTGCACTGCGGAACCGGAAAAATATCCCTTATCACCGGTGATTTTTTGTATCTCATCAATGGCTTTGTGCGTCCTTTTGCTGGAATCGCCTTCTTCAAAGGTAACATCCATCACTGCGTAGCCATCTTTATAGTAGTTTTCGATGTCCTTATAATTTATAAACAGGCTGGATTGGTAAACATCGGTCGTGGTATCCGTCCACATCACCATACTGACGCCATCTACATGCTCAATCCTGTCTTTATACATCTTGGCCTCGTATAACGAGACCTCACCAATCATGACGCGTGCGGTACCGGGATAGCCAAATTCCTCTTCCATCAGGGAAAGTCCCTGCTTGGAATAGGAGGTTGCCGGCAGGTATTCGCTCAGGTCATAATTGACACCGATAAACGGGATGCAAACCAGGCTGATCAGAAATACAATACCGAACAGCTTTTCAATCAAGGTACGCCTGTTTATGATAAAATCAATGATTCCGATTCTGTCGCGCTTATCATTCTTTTTTCTAAACCCTCGCAAGACGACACCCCTTTGCCCGATAACAAAATTGCTAAAAACAAAAAAGACAGCCTGCAGGTGGGGATTCGCACCAAAAGCCATCTGTAAATGTACACGTATTCTC
>CABSMD010000266.1 GCA_902478725.1 uncultured Clostridia bacterium | reverse complement strand
GGCATGCGGATTTGTTCGTTCGCACCTCGTGCGAGCCACTACGTGGCTCACACTCGCAAATCCGCAAGGAATGGGCAAGGCCGGCGCATGTCCGGCATTGCCCATACTTTTTATTTAAGGAGGCGTTCGCCTCCTAAACAACCCCCGATTACTATTTTTGTAAATCCATTAGTTACCACTTATTGTTTTAAACAGCCGCGCCATAACCACCAATGCCTGTTCGCGGGTATAGTGGCCTTTCGGATAAAATCGGTTCCCATCCTCTCCATACAGGCCCGTCTTTAATCTGCCCGAAACCTGACGAATGCTCTCCGCCGCCCATGCGGAACACTCGCTCTCATCTATAAATGTGACAGGATCCGTCGAGGATACAGAAAGCTCCTGCAAGGTGCGTGCCAGCATCATAGCCGCCTCCTCGCGTGTGACGACGTCGTCAGGCCGAAATCTGCCGTTGCCCTCTCCCGAAACGATTCCGAGAGCACGAGCCGCTAAAACAGTTTCATCTATGGTATCCCAAAAGCTTCCGGGTTCGATTCTAAGTCCCCGTTCTTCCAAAATATCAAAAATATGCATCTGGTTATGCTGTTCGATCAGCCGGATGGTTAATTTACAAAACTCCGCCCTCGTGACATCTTTGTCATATTCCCCTCGCATGGTTTGGTCTGCCAGATTGTTTGCAAAGGCCTCGGCTACCTCGGAACGGGCCCATTTTGAAGGAAGCATTGCCTCGATCTGCGGATTTTCCGGAACCGGCTTTGGAGACGGCTCTTTGGAGGTCGGATTGTAGATGTATCCCCATGCGTTGTGATAAGCAGCAGCGAGCAAGGTGCCGCCCGTATTGGATATGGCGTCATATCTAAAAGGAACTATCACTTCCCCATCGCGGTCGATCAATCCCCACTTCCCGTTTTGATTGACCGCGCAGATGCCCTTCCAAAATGAATCCGCCCCATCGTATGTAAATGGCAAAACCAGTTTCCCTTCCCTGTCAATAAAACCGTATTTTCCATTCTGAGAAACCGCCGCCAGCCCTTCACTAAAACGCGAGGCGCTTTCATACCGGCAAGGGATCGCCTCTTTTCCCTGATTGTCCAAATAGCCCCACTTATCCTCTTTCAAAGCAGAAATCAATCCCTCGGCCATATACATGTCAAATCCATCGTATTTAAACTCGGTCAGCATTTCATTTCCGTTGCTGAGCGCCCATTTCCCATCCTTGCAAACCGCAATGACACCCTCGTTCATAGACCAGCCGATTTCATCAAAAATATAGCCAAGAGGTACCGTCCCGTCCCGGGTCATCAGCCCCCATTTATCCCCATTGTGTACCTGAGCGACCTTTTCTTTGAAATGCCCGGCAAAACGGATGTCAAAAGGAATTACAGTTTCCCCTTTTTCGTTAATAAACCCATACGGACCATCTTCCTGCACACCGCACAGGCCTTCATTGAATCCTATCATGTTGACGTTGGAATAGATAAAAGGGATCACCGTCTTACCGGTTTCGTCAATAAATCCGAATTTCCCATTATACTCCACATATATAGGCGTCCCAGGTTCAAATTCAACATCCATTTGCGTGTACTGGATGGGCACACACGCATTCCCATCCCGGTCTACCATGCCGTATTTTCCATCCTTTTGCACCACGGCCCGTCCATTTTGAAAATTGGAGGCAAGGTCATATTGAATCGGAATTGTGATTTGACCGCTTTCGTTTAGAAACCCATCCCTACCGTTCACCGTTACACAGGCCAGTCCTTCGCAAAATGCTCCTGCCATCTCAAACTGCGGCGGTATCACAAACGCCGCCTGCTCTTGCGCACCAACGGGCAATGCGGCAAAGCTCAAAAGCAACAGGATAAAGCATATCGTTGTCTTCCTTTTCATTTACTCATTCCCCTTTCGTGTCGTTGTCCAGCAACTCTCCCAAAAAGCTGCCATCCTCTTGAAAACTGATCTGTATGGTTTTTGTCATTGTTTGACCATCTGTGAAGGTCACGGTTACCGTTATGGTGTCCGACGGCAGGTCTTCATACTGAAGGGGGGTATCGGATGAAGCGATCTCCAATGCTTCCGGTAAAAACCAATCCACATTCAGGGAATCCTGACCGATCTCCGGTGAATACGTCGCCGTTACCGTTTTGCCTGTCCGGAAATAGGGCGGCTCTTCCGTTTCCTCCAGTTCTACGAGAACCGTTCCATCGCCGGATGGAACCTCCTTCGTCTTCAATTGGCCATTGCGCCGCATGCTTTCAAACATCGCGGCGTCAAAATAATGTAACTCCCCGCTTTCACTGGTATAGGTCACGGAAAGGATATTCTCCCCTATCACACAAAGCCCGCCCTGTTGCTCAAATACGGTATCGTTATAGATGCTTTTTTGTTCGCCGTTCTCATCTATGTACGTTACCAGCTTTCCGCCGCGTTTGATGCTGCCGGATGGAAACACCAGTTTTGCGTCCGATGAAATTGCTGTCTTTTCCTGACTGTTTCCCGACGCATAAGCCACGATGGAAAATTGATTCGCTGTGGGTACGCCTCCCCTCTGCCGGTCAGGAAGATAATACGGGGCCGCCAGAACACCCGCGCAGATCACCGCAAACAGCGCGGCGGTTGCAACCAGCCTCTTCCACCCATACCTGTGACCGGCTGTCTTGGAAGACGCCATCTTTTCCATTTGACCGGACAGCTCCTGTAACCGTTCCGGCTGTGGAGATAGCCGATCCATTTCTTTCCGATACCTGTCGCGAAACATTAATCCATCTCTCCTTTCAACTTTTCTCTTAACATCGCTCTTGCCCTGTGCAGCCAGGTTTTAACCGTTGCTTCCTTTTTGTCCAGAATCGTTCCAATCTGTGCCACCGACAGGTCCTCATAATAGAACAGGTGTACCACGGTACGGTACTTTACCGGAAGCCTCCCCACCACCTCCAGAACACTGTCCTCCTTTATCTCGGGACAGCTCAGCTGCTCATCCAGCGGCGCAGTCCGCCGAAACCAAGCGGAAGCCAAAAGATTCTTGCTGCAATTGATGGTGGTGCGGATCAGCCAGGCTTTGCGATGCTCTTCACTTTGTATATGGGGGGCTCTTTTGAGATAGCGCAAAAATACTTCCTGCATAATATCGTCGCTGTCCGCTTTGCTGTTTGTTCTGGAATAGGCCAGCCGGTATACCATATTCGCATACCTTTCCAGTAATGGGTCAAACTGCGGTTGCTGCATACCACATTACCTCCCTCCATCTATAATACCGGACAACCGGCGAAAAGGTTTCAACATTTCATTCAATAAAAAATGCCGCTTAGGACATCTGTCAGATGCCCCAAGCGGTATTTTCGGTTCTCTGCACATTCCGCCGCGAAGTAAATATTCTTATTTACAGCACCTTTCCCATAAACCGGGCCGGGCTTTTGCCAAAATTCACATCTCTTACGGCGCGTATAATCTCTTCTTTCCTCTGCTCCGCGTCCGGCAAATCTACCACAATGTCGTTGAGGTCATAGGGCCCGTTGCGAAAATGTCCAACGCAGACACCGTGAAATTCGCCGTCAACGAGCAGATATTGCAAAGGCTCGTGATCGTATGCAAGCGTTTCGTATAACGGCTTGAAGCGTTTCTTTAACCAATGTTCGTTTGATTTTACCCTGTCTCTTATACACATCTCCGAGCCCACGAGA
>CABSMD010000265.1 GCA_902478725.1 uncultured Clostridia bacterium | reverse complement strand
ATACGGGCGTATTTCAAATAAGCCCTTGCTTCCATGTTAATCCTCCTTTCGGCCTACTTTCCGTTATTCGATTTCTTGGAACCGGCGTGGCCTTTATACGTTCTGGTGGGGGCAAACTCGCCGAGTTTGTGTCCGACCATGTCTTCCGTTACATAAACCGGAACGTGTTTGCGTCCGTCATGCACGGCAAATGTGTGACCCACGAAATCCGGGAAGATGGTGGATGCGCGGCTCCAGGTTTTAAGAACCTTTTTCTCGCCTGTTTTGTTCATTTCCTCAACGCGTTTGAGAAGCACCGGCAAAACGTAAGGTCCTTTTTTCAGACTTCTGCTCATGACTTTTTGCCTCCTTTACTTCGCGTTGCGACGTTTCACGATGAACTTATCGGAACGATTGTGATGTTTTCTGGTCTTGTAGCCCAGTGCAGGTTTGCCCCACGGGGTTACAGGGCCCGGACGGCCTACGGGAGACTTGCCTTCACCACCGCCGTGCGGATGGTCGTTGGGGTTCATGACAGAACCGCGGACAGTAGGTCTCCAACCCATGTGGCGTTTGCGGCCGGCTTTACCGTAGGATACGTTCTCATGGTCGATGTTGCCGACCTGGCCGATGGTGGCCATGCAGTTCGCCGGAACGTTGCGCAGCTCGCCGGAGGGCAGACGGATCAGCGCATAAGCGCCTTCTTTTGCCATCAGCTGAGCCTGGATGCCGGCGGCGCGGGCCAGCTGAGCACCTTTTCCGGGATACAGCTCCACGTTGTGGATGAAAGTACCGACCGGGATGTTGGCCAACGGCAGCGCATTGCCTGCGATGATGTCCGCCTCGGGACCGGAAACGACGGTATCGCCGACTTTCAGGCCGTTGGGGGCGATGATATAACGTTTTTCGCCGTCTTCATACTGCACCAGCGCAATATGAGCGGAACGGTTGGGGTCGTACTCCAGGGTCAGGACCTGAGCGGGAACCCCAGCTTTTTCTCTCTTGAAGTCGATAACACGGTATTTTCTTCTATTGCCGCCACCGCGATGACGAACAGTGATTCTACCGTAGCTGTTGCGGCCGGAGTTGGTCTTCAGAGACTCGACAAGGCTCTTCTCCGGAGCAACCTTAGACAACTGAGAGTAATCGGTAACGGTCATCTGACGACGAGCCGCTGTTGTCGGTTTATAGCTTTTGATAGCCATTCGGTTTCACTCTCCTTGTTCAATGAGCTTTGCGGGATGATCTTTTGCTATCCCAGAAGCTTACATCATGCTCTCAAAGAATTCGATTCCCTTGGAGTCATCTTTCAGCGTTACGATAGCTTTTTTCCAATCCGGCTGATAGCCGCCATGCATGCCCTGGCGACGGAACTGGCCGGGGACGTTCATGGTGTTTACCTTTTTGACCTTTACGCCGAACAGCTCTTCCACCGCTTTGGCGATCTCGATCTTATTGGCATCGTTCGCAACCTTGAAGGTATACTTTTTGTTCGCAATACCGGACATGGAAGCCTCGGTAATAATCGGGCGAAGGATAATGTCCTGTGCCTTTTTCATTATGCGTACACCTCCTCGAGTTTTTCAACGGCGCTCTTGACGATGATGAATTTATCATGGTTCAAGATGTCGTACACATTGATGGTGTTGACCAGCGCGGTCTGAACGCCCGGGATATTGCTGGCGCTCTGGATCAGTTTTTCATCAACGGAAGGCATAACGATCATGGCTTTTTTGTCAGCGCCCAAAGCTTTGAGCATATTGACAATCGTCTTGGTCTTGTACTCTTCCACGCTGATGTTGTCCAGAACGATCATATCGCCGTCTTTCACTTTGGAAGACAGGGCGGACAGCATGGCCAGTTTCTTCACCTTTTTGTTCAGAGAATATCTGTAATCACGGGGTTTCGGGCCCAAAGCAACGCCGCCGTGTCTCCACTGGGGAGCTCTGATGGAGCCCTGTCTCGCGTGGCCGGTGCCTTTCTGTCTCCAGGGTTTGCGGCCGCCGCCTCTGACTTCGGTTCTGGTCAGGGTGGACTGGGTGCCCTGGCGCTGGTTGGCCAGGTAATTAACCACCGCAGCATGCATTACCACGCTGTTGGGTTCGATTCCGAATACGGCATCGGAAAGGGCGATATCGCCGACCACTTTGCCGGACATATCATATACGTTTACATTTGGCATCGTGCTTCCTCCTTCCCTTATGCCTTTTTAACGCTGTCGGTCAGATAAACGATTCCGCCTTTGGGGCCGGGAATCGCGCCCTTCAGCGCAATCAGGTTGTTTTCTGCGTCTACCTTAACTACACTCAGGTTCTGAACGGTAACCCGCTCAACGCCCATGTGGCCAGGCAGCTTTTTGCCCTTCATGACTCTGGAAGGGTCGGAACACGCGCCCATGGAGCCTGCATGTCTGGCAACAGGACCGGAACCGTGTGTCTCTTTCAGTCTGGAAAAATGGTAGCGCTTGATGGTACCGGCGTAGCCTTTACCCTTGGAAGTTCCGCAAGCGTCTACTCTGTCCCCTACCTCGAAGGTGTCCGCTTTGATGATCTCGCCAACGTTTACGCCAGAGCAGTCGTCAAGTCTGAACTCTCTGAGTACGCGTTTGCAGGCGACATCCGCTTTTGCAAAGTGACCCTGCAGGGGTTTGGAAACCTTTTTCTGCGCGATGTCGCCAAAGCCCACCTGAATGGACTCGTAACCGTCGTTTTCGACAGTCTTTTTCTGGACGACAACGCAGGGGCCGGCTTCCACGACGGTAACGGGAACAAATTTGCCCGCTTCGTCAAAAATCTGGGTCATGCCGATTTTTTTGCCTACGATGCATTTTTGCATTCTTTTCTCCTCCTTTGGTTATTGGTTGACGGAGCATCCCGCCAACTTGACCTGGCAGCGCATGAAACTGAGAAATTAAAGTTTAATTTCGATTTCTACGCCAGCCGGGAGCTCAAGACCCTGCAGCGCTTCAACAGTTTTGTTGGAAGGGCGCAGAATGTCAATGAGTCTTTTGTGGGTTCTCATCTCAAACTGCTCACGGCTGTCCTTGTACTTGTGCACCGCGCGCAGAATGGTTACAACTTCTTTTTCGGTGGGCAGCGGGATGGGACCGGAAACCCGGGCGCCAGTACGCTTTACGGTTTCAACAATCTTCTCCGCAGCGGTATCCACCAGCTGATGGTCATAACCTTTGAGTCTGATTCTGATTTTTTCTTTGACTGCCACTACCATCGCCTCCTTGAGATAACTTTTTTCGGGTGGGACGACGACATTAGTTGAACACTGTTCCGTGTGTTTCGCGCTTTAACATTTAAAAACCGGCCAAATCAGCACTTGTCAAAAAGTACAGTTTGTCCGGGACTTGACAGGGTAAATGTCAAAAAGCGACAGGGAGAATGTGCTTTTTCTACAAAAGCGCATCCAGCATGTCAACGGTATTCTTGTCGCCCGGTTTGAAATCGGACATACTCGGCAGAAATTACCCGCCTGCGGCGGCAACCTCCTGCTTCATCGCATATCTTAGTGCAGTCACGCTCAATTATAATAACATAGCCCCCGGATAAAAGCAAGCTTTTTTTCTTCAAAATCTTGCGATCTTGGCGGAAATTCTCCCACAATTCTGTTGTCCATTCATCCGGGTGTTTCCCGGCGGGATTTGTGGCGTGAGAGCTTGCTTCTTCGGGGGCGTTTACGGTAACAGAAGCGTTTTTTCC
>CABSMD010000264.1 GCA_902478725.1 uncultured Clostridia bacterium | reverse complement strand
GATCTACACTATCCTCTTCGTCGGCAGCGTCAGATGTGTATAAGAGACAGTCGAATACCTGCTGTATTTAAAACCCAATATAAATAAGAAAGAATGCATGACAGAGGCAGAGACAGCCATTGCCGGCGTGGTAGAACAGGCGCATAGAGTGCTGAATCAGGAATGATTAGGATGTGATCGTTTGAAGCGGTTTGCCCTCAAACCAAATTTGGATAAGGATAGGGAGCTTACAGTAACCAAAAGCGTGGCGCAAAAGCTACATAATTTAGGTGCGCATTTATATATGGAAGAGGAGTTTCTGGCAAGTGGACAGCTCGACGGCGTAACGTATCTGCCAAAGGATGAAGTCTATACCATCGTGGAGGCGGTGATCGTATTCGGCGGCGACGGAACCCTGCTGCGCGCGGCGCATGATATCCTGCCGTTGGAGCTTCCGCTGTTTGGTATTAACCTTGGCAATCTGGGGTTCCTCACCGAGATGGAACGGGGAGACGGGAACCAACTGATTCAACTGTTGGAGGGCGGCTATCAAATTGAGGAACGGATGTTGCTGGAAGGATGGCTGTCGCACAGCAATGGGGATGAAGGCCCGTTTTATTCGCTGAACGATATCGTTATCAGCCGCGGCGCATTTTCCCGGATCATGTCTCTTGAGCTTTGGATTGACGGACAGTACGCGGATCTGTATCAGGCGGATGGTTTGATTGTATCTACCCCGACGGGGTCGACCGCTTATTCGTTATCTGCGGGCGGGCCGATTGTAGAGCCGGACATGAAGGTGATCGGGATTACGCCCATCTGTCCGCATACCCTGCGTTCCCGGCCGATGATTCTGTCCGGCTCGCGCAAGGTGGAAATTCGCATCTGCGACGGCATGGAATCCCATCGGCACCTGGCGGCGGACGGACAGGAAATCTGCAAGGTGAACGGCGGTGAGCTTCTCACGATTCGCCAGGCGAAGATTGTAACAAGGCTGATCCGGTTGAGCAATCATAATTTTTACGACGTATTACACCGGAAGTTATATGAAAACTGAGTTTGTCTGGAGGTTTTTTTGTGAAATCAGCGAGACATGCAAAGATATTGGAGATCATTAATCAAAATTCTGTCAGAACCCAGGAAGAGCTTGCCGACCTGTTGCAGCGCGATGGCGTGCAGGTGACCCAGGCGACCGTTTCGCGCGATATCAAGGATTTGAAGCTCATTAAGGTACATAACAATGACGGTGAAATGGTCTACGCCCCCGCGGGAGCGGGCAAGCAAGAGGATAAAGCCGTCAATGTCGGCGCGATTTTTTCGGAGTCGGTGGCGAGCATCGATCACGCGGTCAACATCGTGGTGATCAAAACCTTGACTGGCATGGCGCAGGGAATCGCATCCCTGATCGATCAAATGGCGCTCGCGTCGGTATTGGGTTCGATTGCGGGCGACGATACTATCATGATTGTAACCCGGACGGCTGAGGATGCGGACAAGCTCAGCCATCGGCTGAAGAAGCTGAGAAAATAAGCAGGGGGCGGATGATATGCTACTGAGCCTGCATATTGAAAATATAGCGGTAATAGAATCGCTCGATGTTACCTTTGACAATGGATTGAACGTCTTAAGCGGTGAGACCGGTGCGGGAAAATCAATCATCATCGATTCCATCAACATGGTGCTGGGGGGACGTGCCTCAAGGGATCTGCTGCGTAACGGCGCAGACCGGGCACGGGTGCAGGCGCTGTTTTCGGTTGCCTGTGAACAAGAACTGGAAGCGATCGGGATCCAAACGGACGGTCCGGAGCTGCTCCTTTCCAGAGATTTGTTTGCGGATGGACGGAGTGTCTGCCGTGCCAACGGAGCGCTGGTGACAGCCGGAATTCTGCGGGAGGCCGCGCCCTTTCTGATTAACATCCATGGCCAGCACGATAACCAGGCCCTGCTGCAGGCGGTAAACCATCTTGCAATATTGGACAGTTATGCGGATAATGCCCCGGCGCGGGCGGCCTATACACAGGTCTACCAGCAGTTGAGAGAATTAGAGCGCCGTTTGCATGATACGGTGCTGGCTGAGCAGGGAAAACAGGAGAAGCAGGAGCTTTATGCCAAGCAACTGCAGGAAATCGAATCGGCCGGTTTGCATCCGGGCGAGGAGGAGGAATTGCAGGCGCAGTGTGCGCGGCTTTCCCATGCAGAGGCAATTGCGGGCGGCGTAGATGCGGCCTATGACCGACTTTACGGAAATGTACACGACAGTTTGGCCGAAGCTGTCTGTGCACTGAATGAGGCGGCGGAATACGACGTGGAGCTGGTGCGGCTGGTCGAACGGATCGATGCGGCAGGGGTTGAGCTGGACGAGGCGGCACACGAGCTTCGCGCCTATGGGGATGCGCTGGAGCATGACCCCCAGGCGTTGGACGAGGCAGAGTCGCGGTTGGATACCATCCGCCTGTTAGAACGCAGCTATGGGGCGACGATTGACGCTGTGCTCAGCTATCGGGATGAAATCCGTGCAGAACTGGAACGGTTTGAATCGAGTGACGCTTTGCGCGAACAATTGGAATCCGAACGGAATTCCTGTATGGAGGGATTGCGTCTGTGCGCTGCAGAGCTGACCCGCACCCGGCGTGAGGCAGCGGAACGGTTGTGCGCAAAGATCTCAGAACAACTGCAATCCCTGGATATGAAGCAGGTGTGTTTTGCGGTAGAAATAAAAGCGATAGAGCCTGGCGGAAGCGGGGCGGACCGGGTTGAATTTTTGCTGTCCACGAATCCGGGCGAGTCGCCTAAGCCAATGACAAAGATTGCGTCCGGCGGCGAACTGTCCCGTATCATGTTGGCGATCAAGACGGTGCTTGCGGATGTAGACGATGTGGATACGCTGATCTTTGACGAGATCGACACCGGCGTCAGCGGCCGGGCCGCACAGCGGATTGCCGCCAAGCTGTTTGCTGTGTCCGGGAAGAAACAGGTGCTTTGCATCACCCATCTTTCCCAGATTGCCGCAATGGCGGACCATCACTATTTAATAGAGAAGAATACTGAGGACGGCCGGGCCAAAACCACTGTGATTCCATTGAACCACGAAGAACGTTTGAAAGAACTCTCCAGAATGATCGGCGGAGTGGAGATCACCGAACTGACTCTGCAAAACGCTGCCCAGATGCTGCAAATGGCAGAAGAGGAAAAGCGGGGGCTTGCAGCGGCGGAGGGGGTATCATGGAACAAATAGGGAAAGTGATCCAGTCTGCGAATGGACAGGCCGAGGTGCTGGTAAAGCGCCAGGGAGCATGCGGGGAGAATTGTGCCTCCTGTGCAGGATGTTCCTTTTCGCAAAAAAAGGTGTTTGCGACGAATCTGGTTCATGCCAGACCAGGCGATATTGTAAAGCTCGAAATCGGGGATAGGGCGGCATTGTGGGCAGCGTTTTTGGTTTATGTCCTGCCGGTTCTTTTGTTGTTGCTGTCCTATGGCGTGTGTTTTGTGCTGACCAGCTTAGAGTGGCTGTCGGTTACGGTCTGTCTATTGGTGCTGCTGGTTTATTTTGTTTTTTTTCGCAGGGTGGACAAAGGCTTGAGCAAATACTATGAAATAAAGATTACAAAAATTATAAATGACTCATAAAATAATCAATATACACCAATAATAAGGAGTATTCACTGGATAATTTATTGTTTTTACTGGTTGACGTAACTAAATTTTTCTAGTATATTTATAAT
>CABSMD010000263.1 GCA_902478725.1 uncultured Clostridia bacterium | reverse complement strand
ATAGAAATGTAGATAACGTTCGTTTTTCACTTCTAAAAATTTGTATTTGAATACAACCAAAAACGGAAAACGGGAAGTAGATAGGTGAAGGGCCCTTACATAGACCATAGGAGGTGGCGGAATGGAGGACAGCAAAATCGTTGATTTATACTGGACACGCTGCGAGCGTGCAATCACAGAAACTGCGTTGAAGTACGGGAAATATTGCCATGCCATTGCTTATAACATCCTCTGCGACAACGAGGATGCGGACGAGAGCGTAAACGATACCTACCTTGGCGCGTGGAACGCCATGCCTCCCCACCGTCCGTCCATCCTGCGTTCTTTCCTCGGCAAAATTACCCGGCGCATATCCCTCAAGAAATGGCGGGACGGCCACCGGGACAAGCGCGGCGGCGGTGAAGTAGCTCTTGCCCTTGACGAGCTTTCGGAGTGTGTGCCATCAAACGTCATGGTAGAGGATGAAGTTATAGCGGTGGAGCTGTCGAAAACGCTTAACCGCTTTATCGCCAATCTGCCAGCGACGGAAAGGCAAGTCTTTCTCTGCCGCTACTGGTATTTAGACACAATCGAGCAAATCAGTACAGACTTTGGCTTCAGCACCAGCAAAGTAAAATCCATGCTCCACCGAACAAGGACAAAGCTGCTTTCACATCTAAAAAAGGAGGGAGTGGCATGAACGCAAGTCACATTCTTGACGCACTTGGAACGATTGACGATAAATATGTTATGGAGGCAAAGGAGAAAAGTTTTATGAATACAACGAAAAAAGCCCGAAGTATGAAGCGGACGCTGCCACTGGTCGCAGTAATTGCTGCGCTGCTTGCCCTTTGCGGATTTGCCGCATACCAGTTAGGCTGGTTCGACCCGTGGCTGCAAAAGCCGTCTGCCGATCCGGTGCAGACCGTCCAAAGCGCGATTGAAGGTCAGGCCGGGAAGGAATATACGATCAATGTGCGTGTCGATGAAATCAAGGTGGATGAAGATGAAACAGCGCGCGTTGTAGAAATGTATTCCGGCAGCGAGCTTGCCCAGGCGCGAGGCTGGACGGACGAGTATCTTGCAGAACACTTTGTTGTCGTATATGCGAACTATTATGTGGAGTACGACCACACAAAGACTTTTATGGATGACGGTTACACGCATCAATATTTTTACTTGACCCAGGACACGGAAACCGGGGAATGGACGATCAGCGAAAACACCTCGCCCAATACAAGTGCGGCGGCTCCTGCCCCTGTCGTTTGGAGCTATCAGCCGCTTCTAAGCTCCAAACTCCCCGCATTTCCATTTGCTTTCCGTATTCCCTATTCGACCATTGAAGCAGAGTGCGATAACGGTATGCTGATTGGCTACGATGACCACAACGGCACAGCGTACCCACAGGGCAAACAGCTTTCCATTTCAAACGGCAGTACGCTTTACTGGACACCCCAAACGGAGGGGAGCGAGGAATTGGCGCTTTCTGCTGAAATTACCTTTACGGTCTACGACGAAGCCAATGTAATTTATACCGGCTCACTGTCCGTTTTAGGCGAAAGCGCAGCGGACGATCCAGCCAACGCAATCTACTCCGCTGCGCTTCAAGGGGACTCCGGGCTTTTGATGGATCAGTCAGCAGAAACAGACGGCGCGATTATTTTTGCATAAGGAGCCACCCGTACCCCCAAATCGACCACCTATTGAAAACCGATAGCGGAGCAAGCTCCAAAGTCCCTATACTAAAGGTGCAAGGAGCCAAAGAGGAAAGGAGGTGGCATAATGCAAGTTGAACTGAAAATTGACGAAACCTGCAAAGACCCCAAAGTTATCATCATTGCCGACAAAATGACGGACGAAATCGGCGTACTTCTGAAAAGTCTTTCTTCTTTTTACCCCTACTTGATTGCAGGTTTTTCCGGGGATACCGTGAAACTTTTGGAAGAAAACGAGATTGTCCGTGTCTATGCGGCAAATCAAAAAATCTATGCTCAAACAGCAAACTGTGAGTACATTTTGCGTCCCCGGCTCTATGAATTGGAGGAACGACTGAACAAGCGACTCTTTGTGCGGATCTCTAATTCTGAAATCATCAACCTCAAAAAAGTTATTCGGCTGGATTTAAGCATGAGCGGCACGATCTGCGTTGAGCTTAGCAATCAGGCAACCGCATATGTAGCAAGGCGTTATGTCACCAAAATCAAACAAGCGTTAGGGATTTAGGAGGTGTCCGGCGATGAAGAAAAAAGTGTTGTTCAGAAGTCTTTTCGGTCTGCTCTCCGGCGTTGCATTGGGCCAGCTTATCGCAATCGTCATATCCGCTGCAAAAGGCGACGGCTCGTTTTACGCTGTCATTCCCGAACTGGTGAATGATTTTGGCGGGGAACAATCCGCTGTTATCGTACAGACGATCCTGCTGGGTGTGTCTGGCGCGATTGTAGGCGCAGCTTCGGTGATATGGGAACTTGACAGGTGGAGCTTGACAAAGCAGACTGGAACGCATTTCTGCCTGTTCGCTATCCCCTTTACCATTGTCGCCTATGTTCTGTATTGGGTGCCCCGTTCTGTCGGCGGCATAGCCGCTTCGCTCATCGTGATGGTGGTAATTTACGCAGTCATTTGGTGTGGTGCGTACTTCTCCACCAAAAGAAAGATACAGAAAATCAATGACCAGCTTCACAGGGAATAAGGTGATTGAATGGAAGCAATGCAATGGATATTATGCCCTGCCTGCAACAACAAGACCCGGATTAGAATACGGGATGATACGATACTTGAAAACTTCCCGTTGTTTTGTCCAAAGTGTAAAAAGGAAACTTTAATCAACATACGACAATTTAATATGTCAGTTATCAAAGAGCCAGACGCTGAGACGCAGAGCCGATAACCTATGAGTTTGTTCCTCATGGTTGTCGGCTCTTTCTTATGATAACAAAAATACGCTACATGATCGCTGACGCAAAACAACAACGAAACCGTTGTATTGACGGCGTGGTAGTGTAGTGGCCTATAACGGCGGTTTTGAAAGAATAATTTCAATGCCGCCGTTTTCCTTTTTCCTTATGAAAAAGCAGGATATGGAGGGTGTATTAAAGTCGCCCTTTTTTAAGGATACGGCGGTGTCCAGGAGGTATCGCCGTGTTCATTTTTGCTTTTCATAGCACCCATGATCTTCACCAGCTAAAAAAAGCATAGCTCCCCCACCGGATTATTCCAGCCTTGAACGTGAAATATGGCAGTACATCTACAACAATAGATTTTCGCGCGCTCGTGCGGCTTCGTGCTGTGCGGGCGCTTTTATATACCTAACCACTTGCTTCTGGTCACGGTGTCCAGAGGCTCCCCGGTGCCGGGGGCCGCCCGTTCTCCATTTCAATCCGTTCCAACCGACGATTTTGAAATGGAGGACATATCTATGACCATCATCCACCTGAAACGGTATTATCCCTATATGACCGAAGATGTGACGCTGGAGGTTTCGGACGAGATTGCCGCCGCCCTCTCTATGGGAGGCCGCCTGTGCGACAGCTACAAGCGCCAAAAGCGCAGAAACGGTGAATGCTCCTTGGACAGCACCCCCGGCTTTGAGGACGATGTACTCCACAGCTCCATGACCCCGGATGAGTACATGGAGGCGCAGGAGGAACGGCTGGCCCTCTACGATGCCCTCTCCCAGCTCCCGTCTGTTCAGGCCCGGCGCATTTATCGGCATTACATTCTCGGCATGAGCAAGGCCAAGCTCGCCG
>CABSMD010000262.1 GCA_902478725.1 uncultured Clostridia bacterium | reverse complement strand
AGATACTCGTCGGATAAGCAAACGGAGCAGTCCATTGAAGGACAACTTCGAGAGGGATACGCCTATGCGGAACGAATGGGGATCACGGTCGTCGGCGAGTACATTGACCGAGCCGTCAGCGGCACGAGTGATCAGAGACCTGATTTTCAACGGATGATTTCGGACAGCATCAAGCGGCAGTTTGAAGCCGTAATTGTTTGGAAACTGGATCGATTTGCACGGAACCGCTACGATTCCGCAATTTACAAATCCAAACTCAAAAAAAACGGTGTGCGCGTGTTTTCCGTTACGGAGGGAATCGGCGACGGCGATGAATCGATTATCCTCGAAGCAGTGCTTGAGGCGATGGCGGAGGTGTACTCCAAGCAGCTTGGACAAAATGCCGCACGCGGTATGCGCGAGACTGCAATGAAGGGGCTGTGTACGGGTGGTCAGATTCCGCTCGGGTACGCTGTTGGTGAAGACCACAAGCTCCATATCGATTCCAAGACCGCACCGGCTGTGCAATTGATCTATACGCTGTATGCGGATGGTCAATCGAAAACACAGATAGCAAATGAACTCAACTCGCGGGGTTTTCGTACAAAGACAGGGAAGCCTTATAACTGCAATTCATTTTATCGAATTTTGACCAATCCTATGTATTACGGAAATTATACATATAAAGGTGAAGTGCTGCGGGAATGTCCGGCGATTATATCAAAAGCATTATACGACAAATGCCAAGAGAGGAATGACGCTGTAAAAAGGAGCAGAGGAATGAAAATATCCGAAGTAGAATGGCTACTGCGAGGCAAGTTGTATTGCGGCCATTGCGGTACGCAGATGACCGGCGATTCAGGAACCAGTCGGACAAACGAGAAATACTATTATTATACTTGCCATAAGCACAAGCGTTATAAAGACTGTGATAAAAAATCCGAGAAAAAAGAACAGCTTGAACGCGCAGTATGCCAAAAAACGGTCGAGTATGTGCTGCGCGAGGATCGAATTGAGTATATTGCAGAGCGCGTGGTAGAGCAGTATGAGAAAGAATTTGATGCATCGACGATAAAAGAAAAAGAAATGTCGCTCTCGAAGCTGAACATTGAGTTAGATAAGTGTGCCGAAAGTCTGATGAATACAACGATCCGATCGGTTGTTGATCGTATTAACGCGCGAGCCGAGGAATTAGAAGCTGCCAAGACCGAACTGGAGCACGAATTGGCGCAACTGCGTATTACCAGCAAAGCGCGCATCACGGTCGACGAAATCATAACCTTTCTGCGCGGTTTTTGTTCCGGCGATGTAGATGACATCCAGTTCCGTCGCAAAATCATTGATACATTCATCAATGCTGTGTACGTTTTCGATGACAAATACGTGATTTATTATAATGTTCGGGATTGTAAGCAGGTCACTTACTCCGACATGCTTGCCTCAATTCACGCGCCATCGGATATGTCAGTGCACGGTTCGGATTGTCTATTATATGGGGAGCCAGAAAAAAGCCCGTAAACACTGCGTTTGCGGGCTTTTCTTATTTTTTCTCAGTGCCTTTGAAAAGGCAAAATAGCTCACTTGCCTGCAAAATTGAGCGAGTGAGCGATAACCGGAAAATTTCGATTCAAAGCACGGAATATGATTGCCTATCCTTTGTTTGAGAAGGTCAATTTACGCGGCCCCGCATTTTTAATGCGGGGCCTTTTTTGTTTGGAGGTGTCTTATGTCAGAGTATCAATTGGAAATAAAACAGGTCGTGGATTATCCACGTTGCCGCATCTACCGGAAATTTGTACAGACCCTTATTTCTGACCGAAGCATTCGCCTTGGAGGCAGCTCCGGTCTTTTTTATTACACTGTCCTTTGCAGCTATGCAAATTTTCGCACGTCATACAAACGCATAGACGGTATCAGCTATACCATATATCCCGGAGAGTGGCTGTGCCGGATAAGCGAACTTACAGTGTGGTTTCGCACACGGTTTCAGCATCAGGCGGTTTCCATTCTTCAGGATTTGCAGGAACGCCACCTGATTACCTATTCTCTTCTCGGCCGCAGGAAGCTGGTAAAATTCAAAATCATGGGTTGGCAGAAGCATAACCGCGTATTGGACTATAACGCACCCTGCGCCAAGGATACCGGTTTTTTCTTCCTGCCGGTGTCTATCGCCAACGAGCTTCTCAGCCAGGGCCGCTGCTCGGAGATGGACGCCCTACTGGATTTGTGGATCAACACGGTGTATAACGATGAACAGGTACAGGGATCGGACGCCGGTCCAGTGGTGTATCTGCGCAACGGTACGGGCAGCCCTTTGCTCGGCTATACCGAACTTGCACAGCGCTGGGGCGTATCAAAAGCAACGGTTGGACGATATCTTGGCAAGCTTCGTGAATTGGACTACATTTCTGTTTTATCCTTCCCTGGGGCTCATGGGAGCGTTATTTGCCCAAACAATTACCTGTCCACTATGTTTGAGGTGTCGGACGTAATGGTAGATAAGGACGAGATTGCCATGTTGCTGCACATCGGTTTGACATTACGGCTGACTCGACTCTCTGCCCGGACATTGACGGCCTCCACTCTGAAATATTTCCCATGATATTTGTCAAAAAACAGTTCCCTGGAAAACTTGGATTCCGCCTGCTTTTGCGCCGCGTCTGGACAAGTCTTTAGGATAGCCTTGCAAATATCCAATGACACATTGCACTCCAGCAACCGTTTGTCCTTGTGGATGTTCACTTCGTACTCCTTGGTGAACAGCGTCATTTCCTCCGGTTTTCGAGTGATCTTCAAATCATAGAAAATATTTCCTTTTTTTGTGTCCAGCTCTTTGCCGAGAATCGTACAGTATCGGCATCCCAGCCCGTTTCTGGAACAATCCAGCGGATTATAATGCTGCGTCCATGTTTCCGTATTTTCATCAAAATGACAATGCTGCCGACAAACCCTTTTACCTTTGGCAAAGTCTTGAAATAGCCATTCTTTTTTTCGCCTATCATCATCAAGTACCTTGTCCAGCGAATTCTCATAAAGATAGGGGACAGATACCTCTTGGCAGGCACAGAAGACCATTTTGCACAATCCGCCGCCAGTTGAGCGTTCTCGAAGCAGTGGATGATTTTGCTCACAATCCACTTTACGGTATGGACAGCTAATGGTGGGATTATCATTCTCCGGCATCCATTCCGCTCCCATATAGGACATATGACCGCTGCTCCAATGAGAACCTTTTACCAGCAGTCCGCATGGTGTAGAAAATATCATGCGATACAGCTTTTCAGCGGTGTATTCGAATCCGCCGTAAAAATCACTGTAATAAGTCCAGTCCCTTACAAAATCCGGATGATGTTCTTTTGTCCATCCCTTGGCAAACAGCCGCCGGGTTAGCAAATTCAGTTCTGCCATCACAACCCCCTGCACGGACGTATTCCGAAATAGGCTTCCATGCGGTCACGAAAAACGTCAATTTCCATGTCATACTCTTTGCAAAGGCAGCGTTCGCACACCTGATATTTGAGATATCCGACCGCTTTCGCGCAGCGGACATCCCAGCTATTCAACTCCCGACCGCAAAGGGGACAGGCAATTCCCAGCCAACGCACCTTATCCATGCGGATTCTCCTTTACATACGCCGACAAATACAGGTTATAGTCCCTGCCGCGTGTGATACAGCGAATCCAGAATACGCAATGTACCTGTCTCTTATACACATCTCCGAGCCCACGAGACCGTACTAGATCTCG
>CABSMD010000261.1 GCA_902478725.1 uncultured Clostridia bacterium | reverse complement strand
TGCAAAATATTTTGAAGTACCGCAAACCCTATTATCTTGTGCAGGACACCGAGCATGTTTCTTCAACCGTGAAAACGCTGGTGCGCTCATTGGAAAACAGTGGTATGGTTTATCGGGATATCCTGCTATGGGACATTTTGATCCGGGTTGCGAAGTTGATCGAGAGAACAGCGGCGACAACGGACCGCGCGATATCCCTATATGTGAATAAAGCGCTTCAATACATTGAGGATAGTTACAATTATGAAATTTCACTCCAGAATATTGCGGGCTTTTTGGGATTGAATCCAACCTATTTTGGCAGGATTTTTAAGAAATGTGTTGGCGTTACCCCGGTGCAATATGTCAATAAATGCAGGGTTAACAAGGCGAAACTGCTGTTGCGTGACACGGAACTTCCGATCATAGATATTTGTAACCATGTAGGCTTAAGCAGCCGGCAGTATTTCAACCATTTGTTTAAGTCTTGGGAGGGAGTCACCCCCAAGGAGTACCGAAGTCGAAATAAAGGACAAATTTGATATAATTTCAGTAGAAATCAGGCAAACATTAGAAGGTATGTTCGTGTAAAATAAGGGGGAAGGAGGCGTTATATATGTTTAAGATTGCATTTATCGGTGCGGGGAGCATTACCTTTACCAGGGGCTTGGTAAGTGATCTGCTGACAGTACCTGAGTTTCGAAACATTGAAATTTCGTTTACTGACATCAATGAACAAAACCTGTCGATGGTAACGCAGCTTTGCCAGAGGGACATCGAGGCGAACGGACTGTCAATCAGAATCCACTCTACGCTCGACCGGCGGGAGGCGTTAACCAATGCCAAATATGTGGTCAACTGCGCGCGGATTGGTTGTCTGGAGGCATTCGAAACCGATGTGGACATTCCGTTAAAATATGGGGTAGACCAGTGTGTGGGAGATACGCTTTGCGCGGGGGGGATCCTGTACGGACAGCGGGGGATTGCGGCGGTGCTGGAGTTCTGTAAGGATATCCGCGAGGTGTCCCGGCCGGGGTGCATCCTGCTTAACTACGCAAATCCGAATGCAATGATTACCTGGGCCTGTAACCAATACGGCAAGGTGCCGACCATCGGGCTTTGTCACGGGGTAATCCATGGTCATAAGCTGATTGCTGATGTATTTGGATTACAGCAGGAAGAGGTGGATATCATCTGTGCCGGCATCAATCATCAGACCTGGTACCTATCCATCCGGCACAACGGCGAGGATTTGACCGATCAGCTGTTGGACGCATTTTTAAAGCACCCTGACATCTGTAAGCAGGAAAAGGTGCGTATTGATATGCTGCGGCGCTTTGGCTATTTCAGTACCGAATCGAACGGGCACCTTTCCGAATATCTGGCCTGGTACCGTAAATCCGACCTGGCTCAGTGGATCGATCTGAGCAACTGGCACCATGGGGAGACAGGGGGTTATCTGCGGATTTGCAAAGAAAACCGCAACTGGTTTATGTATGATTTTCCAAACTGGATGCAGCAGGAACCCAGAAAGTATCTGCCCGAGAAGCGGGGAATTGAGCACGGGTCTTATATCATTGAGGGTTTGGAAACCGGCAGGGTGTACCGCGGCCACTTTAATGTGGTCAACAACGGTACGATTACCAATCTGCCCGACGACTGCATTGTTGAGGTACCGGGGTATGTGGATGGCAACGGAATCAGTATTCCAAAGGTCGGGGATCTGCCTGCCGGCTGTGCGGCTGTTTGCCAGCAGAGCGTGTCGGTGCAGCGTCTTGCGGTGGAGGCTGCGGTCAAGGGAGATATTGTACTGCTTCGTCAGGCGATGATGCTCGATCCTTTGGTCGGCGCGGTGTGCACCCTGCCCGAGATCGACCGGATGACGGATGAAATGCTGGTTGCCGGTGAAGAATGGCTGCCGCAGTATAAAGACGAAATATGCGCCGCCAAGGAGAGGCTCAAAAAGGCTCCGGCATTTGAACAAAAACCTTATACGGGTGCGGTACGGTTGCATACAAAAACGGTTGATGAGATGGAAGCGGAAAAAAGAATATAAGCGGAAAGTGGCGCATAGGATAAAACCAAAGAATTATATAGAGGAGGGTATTCTCTTGTCAAAAAGGATATGGATCCCTTTGGTTTTATTGTTGACGTTTGCATTCCATATAACAGCCGTATCTGCCGAGGAGTCCAAGGATGATACGCTTGCCGCGTCTTCCAAGTCGGCTATATTGGTGGAGCAATCGACCGGGCAGATACTGTTTGAGAAGAACAGCCACGAACGCCTGCCGCTGGCAAGTGTGACCAAGGTGATGACGATGCTGCTGGCGATCGAGGCGGTCGACAGTGGTAAGGTTACGATGGAAGATATGGTTACGGTAAGTGAGTATGCGTCCAGCATGACAGGGTCAAGGGTGTTTTTGAGTACAAATGAACGGATCAGTGTGAGCGACCTGATTAAATCGATTGCAGTCGCTTCCGGCAATGACGCGGCTGTGGCTATGGCGGAGTTTTTAGCGGGCAGTGAAAGCAATTTCGTCAAGATGATGAATGAGCGTGCAGTACAACTGGGAATGAAGGATACGAACTTTGTTAATTGCAACGGCTTGGATGTAGATGGACATTATTCAAGTGCGTATGATATTTCTCTAATGTCCGCTGAACTGTTACGGCATTCCTCTATCCGGGAATTTCTGACCATTTGGATGGACAGCTTGCGCGACGGGAAGTTTACGTTGGCCAACACCAACAAGCTGATTCGTTTTTATGAGGGCGCAACCGGCGTAAAAACCGGATCGACCGACGCGGCTCTGTTTTGCATGTCCGCTTCCGCGCAGCGGGAGGGCATGGAATTGATTGCGGTTGTGATGGGCGCGCCGACCTCGAAAGAACGCTTTGCCGACGCCTCTGGTCTGTTGAATTATGGATTTTCTAACTACGCGGTGGAGGAAGGGATCAAAGAGGGGGAGGTCGTTGGGAATATCGACGTTTCCAAAGGAACGACTGAATATGTTGACATCATAGCGTCAAAGGGGTTTTCGCCGGTGGTTACCAGGGATAAAAAGGGAAAGGTAACCCGCCAGGTCAGGTTGGAGGAAGGTTTGAGCGCACCGGTGGATGCCGGCCAAAAGGCGGGTGAAATCGTCTTTGAGTTGGAGGGTAACGAGATCGGACGCTTAGACGCCATAACGAGCGCACATGTTGCCAAAGCCGGTTATTTCAAGATTTATTTCAACCTGTTCAAGGAATGGATTACAATGTAACCAGCCTGCGGGTGACACCCCATACATCGAATAATAGTAGAAAAAAACACCCTATTTAACCAATAGGGTGTGAGCGTGTCGATAAAGTCGACACGCTCAAAAAAATGCAAGCATTTTTTTGAAAACTGGTCGTAGAAAGCACCGTCGATTCAGCTGTGTAGAAAGCCTCTGAAGCCTTGAATCAACGGGCTTTCCGGCCCGCTTCGGCGGAATGAATCCGCCTTCACGAATTGTTTCGGAAACCCTTCGCGCTTGCGGGATTTTGCTCTGCAAAACCCTTTCGCGTGAGATTTTGCTTCGCAAAACTCTTAACCGAACCTTCCGCTGACAAAGGTGGGTTCTTTGACAGCCTGACACCCTATTTAACCAATAGGGTGTTTTTTATTTCTCAGGAAATAAGCCTTGTGCTAATCAATCTTTTACAGTATACTGATATCAGAAAGGAAGCAGGGCTATGAAACACAAAAAATTGCTATGGGGTTTATTTTTGTTATATCTTGCGGTTTTGCTCAGGATTACGGTTTT
>CABSMD010000260.1 GCA_902478725.1 uncultured Clostridia bacterium | reverse complement strand
GGTATGCTCAAACTTTCGGTTTTGAAATCTTCCACAGAAAGACGGATATAAAGGGCAATCACATAGTTGCGCACGGTTCCACCGCCTTTCCCTGAAATTCATTTTTGAAACGGAAGGTTACATGAATATTCCGCTCGTGGTCGATCTCAATTCGTTCAATGAGCCGTTCAATCAGTTCTGCAGTCAGCACATGATCCTGTGCCAGTGTTTTTGCATCCTTTTCCATTGCACGGTATCGGGCAAGCTGGTTGTCTAGGGAGTCCATAGATTTTTCAAATACTTCAATCTCACCAGACAGAGCATTGATAGCATATTCATAATCCGCCTTCAATTCAAAGTATTCATCATTTGTCAAAATACCCTGCACAAAATTTTCATATAGACCACGGATCAGCCGGCGTGTTTTTTCAATTTCCTGCCGTTTGGCCGACATCTGAATTTTCAGCTTATCTTTTTCCTGTTTTTGTCTTGCCTCCAACTGAAAGAGTGGCAGCGACATTCCCAGCGCAACTGTCAGCTCTTTTTCAAGAATAGCCGTAACAGTAGAAATCAGTTCCTTTTCCTGCATCGTTGCGCCTTTGCAGCTATCTTTTTCTACCCGGCTGTTTGTAAGGCAGTGGAACCAATAAGTATCGGGGCCTTTCCGGCGCTCGGCACGTTGCCGGTGAAGGCTTCTGCCACAATCAGCACAGAACACTTTGCCTTTGAAAATGTTTGGCGTGTAGGGGCGTTTTGGAGTTGCTTTGCTTTCTTCACAGATCTGTTTTCTGTATTCCTGAACTGCATTAAACAATTCATAGCTAATGATCGGTTCATGGGTGCATTTGGCAATAATCAAATTATCTTCTCCAGCCTTGACCTGCTGATGATCTACAATCTTTGTTTTTCCTTGCACCAGATCACCTGTATAGACTTCGCTTTCTAAAATTTTCATCACTGTACGGGTCTGCCATTTGCCGCTTCCAATCAGGCCCGGACTGGTAATCTCGCCAGTGGCCTTTTTATAATGGCTCGGTGCCGGAATCCCCATCTCATTTAGATTGCGGACAATCCGGTTCAGAGACACATGCTCATGTGCCCATTCAAAAATCTGTTTTACCACAGGGGCAGTATTTTCATCAATCAGAAGTTTATGACAATTATCAGGGTCTTTCCTGTAACCGTAAGGTGCCCGTGCACCAATATAGTCGCCATCTTTCATAGCCTGCCGCGCTTGTGCTTTGATTTTTCGTCCAATGTCCAGAGCATAGGCTTCATTGATCATATTTTTCAAAGGCAGCATGATACCGCCATGAAGATTTCCGGAATCCGCTGTATCAAACTGATCCGTAACAGCAATAAAGCGAACATTATGTGCATGGAAATACTGTTCGATATAATAACCTGTGTCAATAGAATTTCGCCCTAATCGGGAAAGATCCTTAACAATCACACAGTTAATGTGGCCTGCTTCAATATCAGATAGCATTTGCTGAAATCCAGGGCGGTGAAAATTTGTCCCTGTAGCCCCGTTGTCGATATAGGTATCATACACAACGAAGTCCGGTTTATCTGAAAGAAAGTCATTCAGTACCAGCTTTTGGTTTTCTACTGAGCAGCCCCGCTTTTTGTTATCCTCCACAGAAAGACGGATATACAGAGCCACATGTACATACAAAGATGGTGCCGGCATAGGTGCCGCCGTCTGTTTTCTGCTTTTTCTTGCCATTTAGCCCACCATCCTTTCTTCATTTTTTGTAGCAATCTGTTCCGCCAAAGAGATTGCTTTCTGATATTCATCCTGGTAATTAAATTCAATATGCAGTTCATCTTTACCCATTACCCGTATGCTTCGGATAAGCTGCATGACTGCCCGGCGGTCAATATCCTCCATAGTAGAAAATTTCATAAAATGGTTGATCCAACGGTTTCGTTCGCTTCGGTTTTCCAATACATCTGTAAGTTTATCGTTCCATTCAGCGATTGCCTTTTGGAACAGTTCAATATCTGCATTGTATTTTCGCTTATAAGAGAGAAATTCTTCCTTTGTCAGAATTCCACTCACCAGATTTTCATAGAGTTTTGCCTTAAAGCCCTCGGTCTGTGCCACACGCCTTTCATTTACTCTGATCTGTGCGGCATATTCCTGCGCCAATTCCCGGTTGATCCGTTCCTGACTGATACTGGACAGCAGGGCATCCAGAGAAGCAACATTTTCAATATGTCCTTTCAAACTGTCCTGCACACATTCAATCAGATCCGACTCTTTCAGCATGACCGACGATGTGCAGCCATTCTTTTTGCCGGTCGGGCAGTAATAATAGTGATACTCTTTATCTTTATAGCGGTTCGTCTTGCGGGTCATACGGCAGCCACAGCAGCCGCAGATCAAAATACCGGAAAACAGGTAAACTTTATCCGATTTGGGAGAAGTCCTTGTGTCAATCCTGCGGAGGCGTTGCACCAAATCAAAATCATGCTTCTGTATGATCGCTTCATGGGTTCCCTCCACACGAATCCATTCCGAAGAAGGTTTGTCCTCGCGCTCTTTTAATTTGAAATGGGGCGTTGTCTGTTTGCCCTGGACCAGTGTTCCGGTGTAAGTTTCATCCTGCAAAATGCGGATGATTGTAGTTGCAGACCATTTGCAATCCTTTCGGTCTGTATAGCCACCTTTTGCATGAGGCATTCCGTGATTGCGCTTATACGCCAAAGGCGAAAGAATTCCTAATCGGTTCAGTTCATCCGCTATATGGGAAGCGCTGAATCCCTCCAGCCGTTTTCTGAAAATATCCCTCACAACATTAGCAGCATATTCGTCTACTTCCAGGCTCTTGTGTTTATCACCGACTTTCACATAACCATAAATGGTAAAAGCACCTACAAAATCCCCGCTGCGTCGTTTTACTTCCAGGGCGCTCCGTGTCTTAACGGAAATATCCCGACAGTAAGCCTCATTCATAATGTTTTTGACAGAAACCGTGAGATCATCGGCAGCGTCATTTTCCGTGTCCACATTATCGTTAATTGCGATAAAACGCACTCCATAGGCTGGAAATACTCTGCGCATATAACGGCCTGTTTCTATGTACTCACGACCTAAGCGGGAGAGGTCTTTGACAATCACGCAGTTAGCTTCGCCTTGTTCGATCATCCGCATCATTTCCTGAAATGCTGGGCGATCAAACAAAACACCACTATAACCATCGTCAATTTTTTCTGCCACAACCTCAATTTCCGGGTGTCGGGCTATGTAGTCATCGATCAGGCGCCGTTGGTTAGCAACGCTGTCACTTTCTACTGTTTTATCATCCGTATAAGAAAGACGGATGTACTTAATCGCTTTGTAAACCTGCATAAAAAAACACTCCTTTCGTTGCACAGAAAAATCCCCGCAATTCAAGAAGTGTGGTTATTCCATATTCAATTCCTTTTCCGATTCTTATTCTACCATGCTTTTACGGAAAAGTCAGCCCCTTTCTTAAAATTGCAGCTATCGCAAAATACCCTTGATACATTCTTCCAGGGTAGCACCTTCAGCAGAAAAACTGGCTTGTACAGTAAAACGTCCACACTTAAAATGGTATGGATTTTTGATTTGCTGAACAAATTCTGCAATCCGTTCATCACGAGAAAGTTCTTTGTTGACAGAGACATCCCGAATGTCTACCAGCGTACCCACTTCACTGACAATGGTGTTCAATTCCATAGTATCAACTCCCTTCTGAAAACTGTGTTATCAAAACCACATGAATAGGTCGGATCTATGGTTATTGCACACATAAATCCGGCC
>CABSMD010000259.1 GCA_902478725.1 uncultured Clostridia bacterium | reverse complement strand
AAGCAACGCACCACGGTATACCACTACGAGGAAGATGCAGCTCCGATGATCTATCTGTTCGATCAACCGATTTCCGCCGGGATTTATGCCGATCTGACGATTTGTATTGCTGATCTGCTTAACGGGCAATAATTCACGCTGTGGCAATGTTATCCTCTTCGTAGGGTGTGGATTGAAATAAGCATGGGAGCGTAGATTGAAATAAATAATAACTGAAAGGACGTGATTTTATGCTTTATCCATTTATGACTTTAAATGACAATACCGAAATTGTTCATTCAGAAATGAAACCAGATGGACGCGTCAAGGTATATATCGAAACTCCTGACGCAAAATACTGTTTCCGTCATGCCACCTGCTGGTTACCAGAATACAAATGGGAAGACGTTTATCAGTATTCTGATGAAGATTTAAAAAAATTTGAGGAAATTATCCGATCTACTGCTCACCTGATTATAGAATTTTCTCAGGAGGGAGGGTTTGACAGTGCCTCAGGTTTTTAGAATGGGATCATACTGGATATATTTCTGGACAAATGAGAATGAACCTCTTGAACCCGTACATGTCCATGTTGCGGAAGGTTCGCCTACTGCAAATGCCACTAAAATCTGGATTACCAGCACCGGACATTGTTTGCTTTGCAACAATAATTCTCATATTCCCCCTAAAACACTTCGAAATATTATGAGAATGATTGAAGCACGAAATGCAGATGTCCTCTCCCTTTGGAATACGTACTTCGGCGAAATCAGATATTTTTGTTAACAAAAGAAAAGCCCCGGTGCTACCAACACCGGGACCATGCTATAATCTTGACTTTTACTGCTGAGGGACATAAAATACTAATGTAATGACGTCATTACCAGTATTAACATGTACCCTTGGCAGTAATCCTCCCACAATACGGGAAGTGACAAACCCACGGGTACTTTTTATTATCGATTGCAAAGGAGGGATTTAATCAATGTATACGGCACTGGATGTTTCCCGTTATGTTATTACACAGTGTTCACAGGCAGAAAAACCTATCAGCAATCTGAAATTACAAAAGGTACTATATTTTTTATGGGCTGATTTCTACCGTGAAACAAAAAAATACCTGTTTTTTGATGATATTTGTGCATGGCAGCTCGGACCCGTCATCCCTGATGTTTATTATCAATATTGCTCCTATGGCGGTCGTCCTATTTATTCTTTCTATAGCTCCGCCCTTGATCCGCAGGATACATTGCTGCTGAACAGCCTTATTTCCAACTATATGGATATCCCGGCAAGTGCTCTTGTAAATCGGACGCACGCTATCGGCTCTGCATGGGATTTGACCTATCAAAACGGCGTTGGGAACAGAAAAGTCATTCCTTTCCCGTTAATTATTTCAAAGGAAGTGGGTGCCTGATGCTTGCAAAGGAGAAGGCGAGACGCCAACATGAACTAACTGAAAATATTTACCACCTGTCCAAAGCTTTACTGGAAACAGATGAGGAAAAGGAAGAAGTAGCCTCCAAGCTCCGTTTATTGTATCAAGGTGGATTTCGGCATAATTACTCCGACTTTTTCCCGATCATACTTGAGATTGCCCGGCAGGACAATGATTACAGCATTGACTACCTGTCTGAGAATCTGGAATCCCTACGCGTATTCGTTGAAAATGATTACGTCAGTAACAACAAGCGCTATACCAGCCTTTATCCAATCCTTGAAAAATTATGTGATCACCTCAATCTCGAGATCAGCCGGTGGAGCTATTATTCTCAAAATGAGCATAGGATCGAGGATATTTCTTCCAAAACGGATTCCATGACCAAAAGCCTGGCATCCGCCCAGGAATCCCTTGAGGCAGCCTCTAAGCAGGCTTCTTCCATGCAAACTGAGGTCATCTCTGTTTTAAGCATATTCGCCGGTATCGCATTTGTTTTTTCTGGAGGTATGAGCTTCCTCGGAAGCGCTATTACATCGATAAACAATGCCACCAACTACGAACTTGTTGTTTTGGTTATCCTGCTTTGCGGTCTCGTGATGTTCAATACGATTTTTCTCATGATGTATCTGGTTGGACGGATCACAAACCGAAATATTTGCACCCACTGTAAAACCAGCGATTGTACCTGTCAAAAGCAATGCAGTGGTCTTTCGAAAATACGCAAACGACTGCCATATGTATTTTATTTCAATCTGTTCAGCATACTCGGTGTCTTAATTGATTGTGTCATATGGTACTTGGATATCAGAAATTTGTTCTTTTTATAAATGAAAAAGTCCCGGTGCTACCAACACCGGGACAATCCCAGAAACTATGCAGGCCAGGTGGCCGGTATAATCTCCCAACGCAAAGAAATTATACCACACATGCCTGCACCTGCATAGGTGTATTTTTTATACCCATTTTTAAAACAAGGAGGAAATGTTATGGCACTGATTAACTGCCCCGAATGTTCAAATTCTGTTTCTGACAAAGCTTTCGCCTGCCCCAGATGCGGATACCCCATCAGCCAAAGCGCCCCACCGCAGACGGCTGCGCCTCGTAGACCATTTCAAAAGCCCCGGAAGTACCACAGGCTACCTAACAATTTTGGCACCATTAAAAAGCTCTCTGGCAAGCGCAGGAGACCTTTTGCCGTCTACCCTAAATGCACCGGCTATCACCTTACCGGCTCACCTGTCCTTCCGGCGGCAATCGGATACTTTGAAACCTACGACGAAGCATACAGCGCCCTTTCCGAATATCATAAAAATCCTTACGATACAAGCAACACCCATATCACATTTCGGGAAATGTTTGAGATTTATCAAAAATCAAAAGAATATGAGCTTCTCAAAGAAAAAAGCGTCACATCAAAGCTATCGGCATACAGGCATTGTGAATGCATTTATGACATGGAAATCCGAAACCTGAATAAAGCGATCTGCGAAGACGTTCTGGATAGGATTGAAGCCGGCAGCTCGACAAAGAAAAGCGTCCTGTCCGTGATCCGTACCGTGATCCGATACGCTATGGATATGAACCTGGTCACAAAAGACTGCACCGCAAACATCAACATTGAAGAAAGCGCCCCTGTCATAGACCGCATTCCATTCAGCAAGACTGAAATCGCCGTCCTGTGGCAAAATTCAGATAAGTGGCAATACAAAATCCTGCTGATCCTGCTTTACTCCGGTATGAGAGTCAATGAATTATTGAAAAATGAAATTGTGAATGTGAATTTTGAAGAAAAATATATCTATGTCCCCAAGAATCTTGCAAAAAACAAGGAAAGTGAGCGGAAGGTTCCGATGCACGACAGGGTCCTTCCACTTGTCAGATCGTTCGTTGACAATCCCCATCGGGGGTCCAAAACAAATATCATCCTTAACGATGCCGGAACAGTGATTACTTACAATAACTTCTGCGCACGAGATCTGCCCAGAATCAATAAAGCTTTGGAACACGAACACAAGTTCCACGATACCCGGCACACGTTTGCATCAATGGGAACGGAAGCCGGAATTCCCGAATTGTACATGCAAAAAATAATGGGGCACAAACCCAAAAGCATCCTCTACAATACTTACACTCATATTTCTATGGATGAACTTTTGAGCTATGTGAACAAACTATAGAATTTGTCGCTAATTTGTCGCTAGTTTGTCGCTAAATGTGTAATTTGAGCCACATCTGCCCAAATCAGAAAATATGAAAGAACCCGGTATTTATCAGCATTTCGCCGACCGACCGGGTTCTTTGTTTTTTCAAAATTTATACTCTGGACAGATATTCACCGGTTCTGGTGTCGATCTTGATGACATCG
>CABSMD010000258.1 GCA_902478725.1 uncultured Clostridia bacterium | reverse complement strand
GATGCCAGAATGGCAAAAATGGAGAACAGAACCGCAAGGACGCTGCCGATGGTCTTGCAGTGCTTCTTGCCGCCCAGACCGTCTTTCAGATAGTACATCGCACCTCCCGACCACTCGCCCTGACTGTTGCGGCGGCGGTAGTAGATGCCCAGCACATTTTCGGAGAAATTGGTCATCATCCCGAAAAAGGCCGAAACCCACATCCAAAAAACCGCGCCCGGGCCACCTGCCACAATTGCGGTCGCAACCCCGACAATATTGCCCGTTCCAATGGTCGCGGCCAGCGCGGTGGACAGCGCCTGAAACTGTGAAATCGCCGTTTTGTCCTTGGTACGAACCACTTTTCGATCCTTAAAGATAGCTAGTATGGTGTTATCCAACACATGCCGAAACCGCGTTACCTGGAAAAATCCCGTCCGCACCGTCATATAAATGCCAGTCAGCAATAACAACGCCAGCATGGGAGGGCCCCATACAAAGCTATTGACAGCACCGTTTGCTGTTTCAATCCATGCAACAAGCGACTGCATTTGCTTTCCCCCCAAACGAAATGAATTGCGTATATTTTAGCATAATTCGTGGAAAAAGGCAAGAAAAAGCGCGGGAGGGATTTCTCCGCCCGCGCCATCTGTTTATTTTATTGGCACTGTAGATTACTCCTGCTTTATTTATCCAGTGCATCCTTCAATTTTTCAAAAAAGGTCTTGCTCTTTTTATAGCTCCCGCCGCCGACCTCTTTATCGAACGCGATCAGCAGATCCTTCTGCTTCTGGTTCAGGTTTTTAGGCACCTCAACAATCACTTTAACCAGCTGGTCGCCCCGTCCAAAGCCGCGTAGGGATGGAATCCCCTTGCCCTTCATGCGGAACACCGTATCGGTCTGCGTCCCTTCCGGGATATGGTAGCGTATCTTGCCGTCAATGGTCGGCACCTCGATGTCACACCCTAGTGTTGCCTGCACAAAGGTAATCGGCACGTCGCAGAGCACATTGTTGCCCTCACGCTTAAACAGGGAGTGTGGCTTGATCGTAACATTAATAAACAGGTCACCGGCCGGGCCGCCTTTGGTGCCTTTGTCACCTTCGCCGCGCAGGGATATGGTCTGTCCATGGTCGATTCCAGCCGGGATATCGACCTTGATCTTACGTGATTTTCTTACCTTGCCGCGCCCGCCACATGCGGAACAGGGATCTTTGATTGTTTTTCCCTCTCCGTGACAGGTTTCACAGGTGCGGGATGTTACAAAGTTCCCCAACGGCGTCCGCTGGGTGGACTTCACCTGGCCTGTACCGTGACAGGTAGGACAGGTCTGCGGGCTGGTGCCGGCCTTGGCACCGGTGCCGTGGCAGGTATCACAGTCCTCCACGCGAGAGATTGCTATCTCCTTCTCTACGCCAAAGGCGGCCTCTTCAAAAGTCAGCTCCACCGCGTGGCGGATGTCACTTCCCTTCTTCGGGCCGTTCTGCCGTCCGCCGCCAAAGCCGCCGAAACCGCCAAAGAAGCTTTCAAAGATGTCGCCCATATCGAAATCGCCATAGCCGCCGCCCGCGCCGCCATAACCTGCATTCGGGTCTACGCCGGCGTGACCGAACTGGTCATAGGCGGCCTTTTTCTGGGTGTCGGACAACACCTCATACGCCTCATTGACTTCCTTGAATTTTTCCTCCGCGCCCTTGTCGTCTTTATTGATGTCGGGATGATATTTTTTCGCCATCTGCCGGTATGCTTTCTTGATTTCATCCGGCGAGGCATTTTTGTTAATGCCTAAAACCTCATAGTAATCCCTTTTTTCAGCCATAAACACCCACCTTTTCATCGGCGTAGAAAGCCGTGCCCGGCGGCACAGCCCTCTTCCGCGTCCTATCGTATTCTGTCATATGGCTGCTTATTCCTTCTTGTCGTCGTCAACCACATCATAGTCGGTGTCCACAACCGTTTCACCGTTCGGTCCTGTCTGCTGTGCACCGTCCTGTGGTCCGCCCTGCGCCTGCTGCTGTTGCGCCGCCTGCTGGTATAGCTTGGTGGAAATTTCGGAGAACTTATTGGTCAGCGCCTCAGTCGCCGCTTTGATTGCCTCATAGTCGGTTCCGGCCGCCTTGTCCTTCAAATCTTTCGTTAAAGATTCCAACTCGGACTTTTCCGATTCGGATATCTTATCCCCCAGCTCCTTGATCGAACGCTCGACCTGCACGCACAGGGATTCGGCGTTGTTTTTGATCTCGACCTCTTCCTTGCGCTTTTTATCCTCTTCGGCAAACTTCTCCGCCTCTTTTACCGCTTTATCGATCTCATCGTCGGTCAGGTTGGTGCTTGCGGTGATGGTAATATTCTGTTCGTTGCCAGTGCCAAGATCTTTTGCGGAAACATGCACGATACCGTTCGCGTCAATATCAAAGGTGACCTCGATCTGCGGCACGCCACGCGGCGCCATCGGGATGCCGGACAAAGTAAACCGCCCCAGCGTCTTGTTATATGCTGCAAGCTCACGTTCCCCTTGCAGGACATGTACTTCAACATTGGTCTGGTTATCGGCCGCCGTCGAGAAAATTTGGCTCTTCTTGGTCGGTATGGTGGTGTTGCGCTCGATCAGTTTGGTAAATACGCCGCCGTATGTCTCGATACCCAGTGAAAGCGGGGTAACGTCAAGCAGCAACAGCCCTGTCACGTCACCGGTCAGCACACCTGCCTGCAATGCGGCGCCCACCGCGACGCACTCGTCAGGATTGATTCCCTTATGGGGTTCTTTGCCGGTCAGCTTTTTGACCGCTTCAGAAACCGCCGGGATTCTGGTAGAGCCGCCAACTAAAATAACCTTGTCGACCTTATCAGCCGTCAAACCCGCATCTTCAAGCGCACGGCGCGCCGGCCCGATGGTCGATTCCACCAGATCTGCAGTCAATTCATCGAATTTTGCGCGGGTCAGGGTAATATCCAGATGCTTCGGGCCACTCGCGTCCGCTGAGATAAACGGCAGGTTGATGTTGGTGGTCGTCACGCCGGACAGCTCGATCTTTGCCTTCTCCGCCGCTTCCTTCAGGCGCTGGAACGCCATTTTATCCTGCTTTAAGTCAATGCCGTATTCTTTTTTGAATTCACCGGCCAGGTAATCAATGACCCGGTTGTCAAAATCGTCGCCGCCCAGGCGGTTGTTTCCGCTGGTTGCGAGCACCTCAAACACGTCGTCCGCAATTTCAAGGATGGACACGTCAAACGTGCCGCCACCCAGGTCGTAGACCATGATCTTCTGGTCGTTATTCTTATCCAGGCCATAAGCAAGCGCCGCCGCGGTCGGCTCGTTGATGATACGAAGCACTTCAAGACCTGCAATCTTGCCGGCATCCTTGGTGGCCTGACGCTGTGCGTCACTAAAATACGCCGGCACGGTGATGACGGCCTGCGTAACCGTTTCACCCAAATAGCTCTCTGCGTCCGCCTTCAGCTTTTGCAGAACCATTGCTGAAATCTCCTGCGGGGTATATTTTTTACCATCGATCTCTACCTTATGATCCGATCCCATCTCCCGCTTAATCGACATGATCGTACGGTCTGGATTGGTGATCGCCTGACGTTTTGCAACCTGGCCGACCAAGCGTTCCCCGTTTTTGGTGAACGCAACGACGGATGGGGTGGTTCTGGCGCCCTCCGCATTTGCTATTACAACAGGCTCTCCGCCTTCAATAACCGCAACACATGAGTTTGTGGTTCCCAAATCAATACCGATAATCTTTGACATAATCAATTCCTCCTATATTATTAAATGCTCCATATGTTAAAGAAACCTCCTATATACAAA
>CABSMD010000257.1 GCA_902478725.1 uncultured Clostridia bacterium | reverse complement strand
TTTCGGTACAGACCGGCAAAGAGCGCAAAATCGTCCGGTATGATCCAGCCCAGGTTTCCGCCGGCAAATCTTCCCTTAACAAGCTCGCGCCTTGCCTGGCGGTCGCGGTTGAATGCGATATCGTCAAAATCCGCGCGGAATGTGATAGACGGCGGATCTCCAAAACCGTTCCAATATACGTTCTGCCCCGGCTGCGTGTCTCGGTAAAGCTGCAGGTATTGCTCCTTCCCTGCACGGTGGGTTAGAAACTGCCGTTCCATGCGCAGTGCGGTTACTTTTTCCATCGCTTCGTCCTCCCAAATCGACTCTGTTACCTTCCATTTCTTTTCCTCTATTTATACAACTCCAACGCGCCGAAGCATTCGGGAGTTATTTCACCGGTATCGGGATTTCGCGGAGAATTGATATTGTACATATAACCAGTTTTTCCGTATCTGCCCAGCTTATTCTCATCATAGTGGTCGCTGTCCATGCAGATATGCTTTGCCTTGAGCGCCACAGTCATAGAATCGCTGCCCTGGAAGCACTCGTGCTCCCACAAAAACTCGCATTCGATATTCAAAAAGCATTCCGCTATACGCGGTGCCTTCACGCTGACCGCGGCTTCGGCGGTCAGGCCCGACAGGGTTATCTCATCCTGCTCAAAGCCATTGTTCTCTATGGTTTTGAGGCAGCGGTCATAGATGTCGCGGGATGGGAAATTTAACACACAGCAATGCGTTTCTTTCAGGCTCTGATACAGATGCCCGCCTTTTGAAACCGAAGCGAGCAGGCAGATAAAATTCTGATTCTTGCCGATGAAGGTTGACCACGATTGCAGGCAGGCATTTTCTTTGCCGTTGGATTTGTATGTGCTAACGAGGAACAGTGGGGACGGGATGGCGGTTACATAGTCCTCCCACGAAAAGAGGGACATTTCACCCGGCCATGTCTCTGTCAGGGTTTCCGGTCTGGTACTGAATTCTTTTTTCATTTTACTGGCCTCCTGTTTTTTCATTTGTATGAAAATGACTTACCTATAGTATAACATCCCCAACATGACAACAGTATGTCATGTTCCTTGATACATTTCTGCCATTTTCAAAACAATTTCTTTGAATTTCTCACGCATCTGCGGAGGCTCTGTTACCTCTACCTTGTCACCAAAACCGAGAAACCAGGTAAGGGCCTGCTCCGGGTCGGTGAATCCCCATTTTGCATAAAGCCGCCCGTCGTCAAGCACGGTGAACGAACCGGGGCCGTATTCCTCGACAAGCCGGTATTTTACCGAACTGTCGTATATGGCGGTGATGAAGTAATCATCGGTCATATTAGAACCAAACCGCTTCTTTTCCTCAGGCACCTCGCGCGGTGTAAAGGTTTCTTCGCAAACACAAAGCTCATACAACCGCCGTAATTTATACATCCGAAAATCCCGGCGGTCAAGACAAAAGCCGAACACATACCAGTCTGACCATTGAAAAACAATCCTGTATGGCTCAATCCGTTTGTCCGCTTCCCCTTTTGCGTAATAGTAGCGGAACGCAATGGGATGATGACCGTGTATTGCGGCTTTCAGCCTTGCGATCTTGTCGGCCAGGTCATCCTTATAAAACGAGGACAGTTCGATCATGATGTCATCGGCAAATACTGCATTTCCGCCTATTTTCTGCGCAAGCCTTGGCGCGGCCTGCGTATGCGATACGCTGTCAAGCGTTTTGAGGCCGGTGAAGATCGCCGCCAGCTCCTCTTTGGTGAAAACGGTGGTGTCAAGGCAGAAGCCTTCCATCAGGGATATGCCGCCGTCACTCCCCTGTGTTGTGACAATGGGGATACCCGCGCGGCAGATATCCTCAATGTCGCGGCTGATCGTCCGGCGCGACACCTCGAACCGTTCGGCAAGATACGGTGCGGTGACCTTTTTCGTTTGCTGCAATAGGGTGATGATTCCGATGAGCCGGTCGATTTTCATGCCGTTTTCTCCCTTGTATTTTTCTTGATTTATTATTAAAAATTTCATTAAATATTACTTGACAACTGGTAAGACTTATTATATAATCTGGTAAGACCCAATTGTCGAAGGAGGTGTTTATTTGACAAAAGGGAAAAAAAGAGGCCCCAAAACCGACAATCCCAAGGATCATAAAATTACTGTCAAATTGGATCGTGAATCAAAAGAGATAGTAGATGATTACTGTACACAAGAAGCCGTTTCTATCGCCGAATGTGTCAGGCGCGGGCTCAAGCGGTTAAAACCGGACCTCAAAAAATGAGAGGAAGCGGCCCACACTCAACAAGAAAAGCCACTTCCCCTCCCCACGGCAACCGTCTGAAAAGACAGTCACAGCGTAAATTATATCATGCGCCGCGATTTCTTTCAAGGGTTGTACGAATATTAGAAAGGAAAATTTTTATGAACAACGATCTGAACAACGAATGGAAGAAATTTTTAAACGCCCTGGTCTCAAACACAATACAGGCGCACCGTAAAACCACAGAATATGAGTATGTAGAAAAACAGCAGGAGCACATTGACGAAATTTTAACCACCAACCTGACACCCGACCAAAAGGCAATGGTGGAGGATATCCTGTTCGAATACAGCCTGTCCGCCGAACGCGAGACAGAGGTGGTCTACCAGCAGGGGATAGCAGACTGCGTCTGTCTGCTCAAACAGTTAGGGGTTCTGTCATAGGCGGTTAATCGCCGCCAAAAACAGAGGTAACCGCCTGCCACATCTTTTTAAACACATTCCCGATCCGATTCCAAAGGGTGACATTTTCAGCCGCGGGTTCCAGGTCTTCGGCGCTGTCGTTCACACTGTCCGCATCGATCTCCTCAGTACGCAGAATAATCTGTATGCTCGACGGGCTCGGATTTTTATTTGAGGTAAAGGAGGGAATCTCTTCCTCCGCATCCAGATGGAGCAGGCGGTTTTCCCCGTCGTATTTGTCTATCTGCGTATCCACGGTATCCTTCACCGTACGGTTGGTCTTTTGCAGGGAGGAGGCGATATCCATCCCCTCGATTCCCTTCTGCAATACGTCGATCAGGCCGGTCAGGGTTTGCTCTGTCGCGTCATTTAGCTGTGGAGAATGGTTGCGCAGCGACGATTCCAGTTCATTAATAAAGGTGGTAATACCGCCGATCGCCCGATCCATATCCCCGGTCAGCTTTTCGGTATCCTGCAAAAAAGACTGAACGCCGCCGGTATTATCCTGCAGGGTATCGTTCAGGCCGGATAGTTGATCGGTCAATCCTGACATCCATTGCAGCAAATCCTGCGTGGTATTCCCGATCTTGTTAAGCTCCTCCATCAACCGGCCGGCATCCTGCGTGCCACTGTCGAGAATATCAAAATAACCATCCACCAGATAAAGCATGTTCTTCAGGCTGCGGGACAGGCCATCCGCCTCGTCACAGGTGGACGCAACCGAACCCAGCATATCGTTCATGGAGCCGAGCGTATTAATCAGCTCGTCGACGACCTTGCGAGCTTCCTCAAGCGCTTCGTTTATGTTGTTGGTCATGGTGTTGATCTGGGCGTTCAGATGGCCTGCCGTTTCCTGCACATTATCGTATATTTTATTAATGCAGGCCGTAATCAGGCCAACCGTCGGGATGGGAGAATCCGGTATATCAAGCGAAATGCCGGGTATGTTGCGAATCTTGCGGTTCAGTTCGCCCAGTGAACGCTCCAGGTAATAAATTGCGGTGCGCAGGTCGTTGATATCCCGTTTTAAGCTGTCCGCCCGGTTTTGCAGGGAGGATATACTCTCCCCCAGCCTGTCCCGCGCCAGCTTGCGCCACTCATTCATATCACTGAATTCTGTAA
>CABSMD010000256.1 GCA_902478725.1 uncultured Clostridia bacterium | reverse complement strand
TTCGATGGTTGAAGACGGAAGAGGAAATCATGTCCTCCCTTTCCGGAACCTATCCGGGGCTGGGGATTTGGTCGGCAAAGCTGCTGGGAGATAGCATAATTCCACCACTGGATCGATGGACAAGAAGTAAAGACCGGAATTTGCAGCGAAACGCTGCTCTCGCGCTCGGTTTGCTTGGGGTCTCCTCCCCCGTTCTTTATGAAATAGCGCTGGAGCGTGATCCATATCTGCATAAAACAAGTGAGAAATACACCTACACGCGCGGCAATGCTGCGGTTTACCTGCTCGGGCGCTTACATGACAGAGATGCTTTGCCTCTATTGGCTGAAATTGTCCGGACAAAAGCAGAATATCCTTATGCCTATCAAGCCGATGAGTTGTATGCCTCCGAAACGGATATTCGATTTCAGTATTTTTCTTATGCCGTGCTTTCTCTGTTAAAAATCGGGGAGTATCACCCGGATTTACGGCATGAAATAATTGATATTACAGAGGAGGGATGCCGTGGAGCAGACATGCGTATAACGTTAAAATTCAATCCGTTCGACGAATACGACATGCTGCCTTCCATTGAAAATCTGGTAAAGCAGTACAAACAAAAATGGTTTTGATGAAAGGGGAATCTTTATGAAAACGAAGAACAAAAAACTGACTGCCCTGCTCTGCTGTGCGGTTCTTGTCCTGACCTTGGCAGGGTGTGCCTCGGAAAAACCGGAGGATGAGGCAAAAAAAGCGGAGAAAGCCGTGACCGGTCTGATCACCGCGGTTCAAAAGGTAAATGTAGAGGAAGCAAAAAAGTACGCCGTTCTCGATGCCGAAACAGAAGCCGGCTTGGATGACGAACAAACCACACTATTCGGCGCGCTGTTTGGAAAACTGCAGTATAAAATACTTTCCACCGAAGCGGCTGGAGACGATGCCTATTTGGTTAAAACGGAGATCACTGCCATTAACATCAAACCGCTGTTGAGCTCCTACATTGAAGAATCCTTAAAGGCTGCCCTGTCCGAGGGCTTCAATACCAATAAAAGCGAAGAGGAAATAATTCAAATCGCCGAACAAAAATTTACAGAAATCCTCAATCGTGACAATCTGGAAACCATCACCAACACCGTGGATATCAGGGTTATAAAGGATAACAACGTATGGAAGGTGCAGGCGGATGAAATATTGGCAAACGCCCTTTCAGGTGGGATGGTTGACGCGGCCAAGGATTTGCAGGGTGCGTTTGGAAGCGGAGAATAAGACGGGGTAGAAAAAATAGTGGAGATTTGCTGTGACGACTGTCATTCACTAAAATACCATTCCGGCAAAAACAATGTCGGGATTTAGGGAGTAGATTTATCGCATAAACAAAAAAACTTATCTGATATTCCGATAAAACGGTTGACCGTTCTCTCCATAAAGTGTATAATAATGATATATTTTTAATCAATTGTTAAATAATTGACAAAGTGATTAAATCATTTTAGGGAGGTTTTTCGTGTGAGCAGAGTCTACAACTTTTCAGCCGGCCCTTCGGTGTTGCCCGAACAGGTGCTGGAAAAAGCAGCCGCACAGATGCTCGATTATGAGGGCAGCGGGATGTGCGTCATGGAGATGAGCCATCGATCCAAGGAGTATGAAGCAATCATCAACCGTACAGAGGAATTGCTGCGTGAGTTGATGGCAATTCCCCAAAACTATAAGGTGCTGTTTTTACAGGGCGGCGCATCCAGTCAGTTCGCCATGGTACCGCTGAACCTGATGACTAAGAATAAGAAAATGGATATCGTACTGACAGGCCAATGGGCGAAAAAGGCCGCCAGCGAAGCAAAAAAGTTCGGAACAGTCAATGTGGTTGCCTCCAGTGCGGATCAGACCTTTAGCTATATTCCCAAACTCGATCCGTCCACCTTCTCGAAGGACGCGGACTATTTTCATATCACCTCGAACAATACAATTTATGGAACAAGATATAATCAGTTGCCGGACACGGGAAACATTCCCCTCGTCTCCGACATGTCCTCCTGTATCCTGTCCGAGATGGTGGATGTCAGCCGTTTTGGTGTGATCTATGCCGGCGCTCAAAAAAATATGGGACCTGCCGGATTGACCGTCGTCATCATCCGTGACGACCTGATCGGTCAGGCAGATGAATCGGTCCCGACCATGTTTGATTACCAAACACATGCGGACAACGGTTCTATGTATAATACCCCACCTACCTATAGCATCTATATTTGTATGCTGGTTCTGGAGTGGCTTAAGGGCTTAGGTGGTATCCCCGCAATCGAAAAGATCAACCGCGAAAAAGCAGGGATGCTTTACGAGTATCTCGACAACTCTTCCCTATTCCGTGGAACGGTTGTGCCAGAAGACCGTTCGATCATGAACATACCCTTCATTACCGGAAACGAAGAGCTGGATGCTAAATTTATCAAAGAGGCAAAAGCCGCTGGATTTGTCAATCTGAAAGGGCACCGTACCGTCGGCGGTATGCGCGCCAGTATTTATAATGCCATGCCGGTAGAGGGCGTTCAAAAGCTGGTTGCCTTTATGAAGCAGTTTGAGACCGACAACAAATAAAGAAATGGATGTGAGTAAAAGCAATGACAAATGTACTTTTGTTAAATAAAATTGCCAAGGTTGGCCTGGAAATTTTAGATGAAGAAAAATACCTGTGCAGTGACAGTGTGCAAAATCCGGACGCTGTATTGGTTCGCAGCGCCGCCATGCATGATATGGAGCTGCCGGACAGCCTGCTTGCTATCGCGCGGGCTGGTGCCGGCGTAAACAATATACCGATTGATAAATGCACTGAAAAGGGCGTTGTCGTATTTAATACACCCGGCGCCAACGCTAACGCGGTCAAAGAGCTGATCGTTGCGGGTCTCCTGCTTTCTTCCCGTAAAATTTCCCAGGGAATTTCCTGGGCGCAGGGATTAAAAGGAGAAGGCGATGCTGTGACAAAGCTGGTGGAAAAGGGTAAGAGCCAGTTTGTCGGACCGGAAATTGAAGGAAAAACGCTTGGCGTTATAGGCCTTGGTGCGATTGGCGCTATCGTTGCAAATGTTGCCGTCTCGCTTGGTATGGACGTCATCGGCTACGATCCCTATATTTCGGTAGACGCCGCGTGGGGGCTTTCCCGTGCGGTTAAAAAGGCTAAAACACTGGATGAAATCTATAGCAAGGCGGATTATATCACCGTGCATGTACCTTTAAATGATGAGACCCGTCATACCATCTGCACCGAATCCATTGTTAAAATGAAGGACGAAGTCCGTATTCTCAACTTTGCGCGCGGCGACCTGGTAAACGATGACGATATCATAAAAGCAGTACAGGATGGGAAGGTGGCCTGCTATATCACCGATTTTCCGAATGAAAAGTTATTGGGTATCCCTAATATCATTACGATTCCTCATCTGGGTGCATCCACGCCGGAGTCGGAGGACAATTGTGCCGAAATGGCCGCCCGCGAACTCAAGCACTATATGGAAGACGGTAATATTAAAAACTCGGTCAATTTCCCTGCGGTTTCTTCTCCGCGTACGACAAACGTGAGAATCTGCGTCATGCACAAAAACATACCGAACATGATCAGCCAGATTTCTACCATGCTTGCAGACCTCAACTTTAATATCGATCACTTTACCAACAAGAGCAAAGGTAATGTTGCCTACTCTCTGCTGGACATTGACGCGGACGGAATCAACGACGAGGCATTGCAGAAGTTGACAGGAATAGACGGGGTAATCCGCGTCAGGGCGATTCAATAAAATTTGAGTATTTTATTGAATTTCGATGGAGTAAAATAAGAGTATCTATAAAAAGACTGCCAAGTCCAAAAT
>CABSMD010000255.1 GCA_902478725.1 uncultured Clostridia bacterium | reverse complement strand
TCGCCGGACAAAACTATTACGATCGACCCTGCCATTGTGGCGGAGGATGAAGTTAAGGAACCGCCACTCCCGCCCAAGTCAGAGATGTCCTTTGCCGAACGGCTTGAAAACTCTCGCCTGCTTAACTGGATTATTGTCCTTATTGGCTTCGTGTGCATCGTGTGGAGTTTTGTGGACATGCTCTGGATTCAGAAAACGGGATTTTCCTTGTCCATTAATCTGGTGAACTTTATTTTCTTGTTCCTCTCCATCGCAATGTATGGCACACCGATCAAGGTGGTCCGTGCCATCAGCGTGGCAGTCCGGGGCGTGGGCGGCATCCTCCTGCAGTTCCCCTTCTACGCTGGTATTGCTGGCCTGATGGGGTACGCTGGCGGTTCCACTGGCCAATCCATCGCCCAGGTCATTGCCCAGTTCTTTGTGAATATCTCCAACGACTTCACCTTCCCACTGTTTACCTTTATCAGCTCCGGCATCGTGAAGCTTTTCGTACCCAGCGGCGGCGCCCACTGGACTGTGCAGGGCCCGATCGTCATGTCTGCCGCCCAGAGCTTCCTGGACAGTGTCTCGGAGGGCAAGGCCGCAATGTCTCTGGCCTGGGGAAACTGCTGGGGAAACCTGCTGCAGCCCTTCTGGCTGCTGCCCGTTCTTGATGTGGCGAAGCTCAAAATCCGCGATGTGATGGGCTATTGCGTAATTTGCCTTATTGCCCTGTTTTTTGTGATTCTCATTGGCCTGTGTATTCCTGGGTAGTCCTTGATCTCCCACATCTTGGCTTCAATTATTTAGAGTGCCGCCTATGGCAATGAAATACGATTACATAGCCTATCGGACTAAGCCACCCTACAGTTCATAAAATTACATGCTCCCTTTATGAGGCGGTGGAGAACAAGCTGCCATCATAAAGGGAGCAATGTTATGTAGTAAGCTGGTACACGGCAGATTGCAGGTGCGCAATAAAGAACCAGAAGGGCTCGGTGTGAAGTGAGACCTCCGGGTTATATTGGTCAGGTTTCCTACATTCACTCAGTAGGGCCAGAGACCACGGCGCAAGATTCTCCAAGAATGTCAAGTGCTGGCCATTTGTGTGTTTCTGGATGTCAGTCAGCAGGAATATTGAATATTCATAGGACTTCAGGCTGTTTGCCACTGCTGTTTCAACAAGTTTGCATTGTACTGCAGGAGGCGGCCCGCGCATCGTGTCAATCAGAACCCGGTTCTTAGACCGGGCGGGCTACACAGCCCTTAAAACCGCTTTACTGCGCCGTGGGGATACGCTGGTCATCAAATCCCTTGACCGTTTGAGCCGTAACAAAGCGGATATAAAAAATGAGCTGCAATATTTCAAAGAAACTGGTATCCGCTTGAAGGTGCTGGACTTGCCTACAACGATGATTGAGTATCCAGCAGGGCAGGAATGGGTGCTGGACATGGTGAACAATATCCTGGTGGAAGTCCTGTCCTCTATCGCACAGCAGGAGCGGGAAACCATACGCCAGCGGCAAGCGGAGGGAATTGCGGCGGCAAAAGCCAAGGGGAAGCGCTTTGGTCGGCCAAAGGCACAGAAACCGTATAATTGGGATGAAGTCATTGCCCGTTGGAAAGCTGGGGAGATCACAGCGGTGGAGGCCATGCGGCTGACCGGCATAAAGCGCAGCACCTTTTATAAGCTGAACGGATAAGCAAAAAGTGGGGCGGGGATTTCTCCCCGCCTCCATGCGCTTAAAGGTTAAACCATCCAAAGGCCAGCAGTAAGATAAGCGCCAAGGGCGGACAGGCCATAGCGATAGCGCCGATAAAGATACATCCGATCATTTTTCCCATGATATTTCCCCCCATTATCAGTGATTGCGGCACAGGTATAGCAATGCGACAGATTGACTATTCATAAGCACCTTTCTGGTTGAGTTTTCTCACAAGTCAATTTTACCAAAAAGGGGCCCCGCTTTCTACAATATATGAGTGATTTTCGGCTTGAGCCATGACCGGAAACCCTTGCAATTACTGAACTTTTTATGTTTTGCTCATGGCTCAATCTATTGTAACTGGAGGTGAGAGAATGGAGCCAGAAATGAACATCGGAAGCAGGATTGAAGATGAAGTTATCGCCAGTGGCCGAGGGTTTGACTGTGATATATGCGATCAACCTGACTTAGTTCCGTCTACGATCACGCTTGAAGCAAACTACGGATCGAAACATGACGGGACACGGGTAACGCTGAACGTATGCGGTGATTGCATGGACTGGATTATTGACAACATTGTAGAGTGGGCGGGAAAGCCGAAAAACTTCATGCACTGGTGACAAACGCAAGCAAATTGGCGTTTTATGTTAAGACTTTAGAAACCAACAGGGAGGAGTGAGAACATATCCAAAGTAGTCGTGATTGATGCCCCCTGCGGGTCTGGTAAGACCTCATGGGCAATCCAAGAAATGAACAAATGCCCCGAGCAAAGTTGCATATATGTAACGCCGTTTTTGGATGAAATCACCAGAATCAGGGCGGCGTGTTGTAAACATAGATTCACCGAGCCTATACCATACTACGGAACAAAAATTGACGACTTCAACAATTTGTTGGCACAGGGGAAGGATATTGCCGTAACACACTCCACATTCTTAAATGCGACACAGGAAACAGCAGACAGAATTGCGGATGGGGAGTATACAATTTACATTGATGAAGCGTTAGACGTAATCGAAGATTTCAATAAAGCTACAGAAAGTGATCCTATACAGCGAATATGCGATGGCGATATTGATTTGCTTATCAAAGAAAAGCTTATTTCTATCAGCGACGATTTCAGAGTTTCTTGGACGGGAGGCGAGTACGGCAGTGATAACAAGTTTTCAATGGTAGCGAATTTTTCGAGACTGGGGCGCTTGTACTGTGCGCGCAGAAAACTTATGCTATGTGTGTTCCCTCCGGATATTTTCACCGCATGTAAGCAGGTGTATATCCTAACTTATCTTTTTGGCGGATCTATGTTCAAAAGTTATCTTGACATGTTCGGGATCGAGTACGATGTAATGAGCGTTAGGCGCAGTGCTGACGGCGAAGCATATTGTATATGCGAACACGATGCAGAAGCGGAAAAGAGGTTCCGCAACAAATGCGATAAACTCATAACCGTGTGCGATAATGCGAGGATTAACGGAGGTTATAAGCCCGGTGCATTTACAAAATCGTGGTATGATACAAATGCGAGAGACCGAGACGTCTTCAAAAGGATAAGAAGCGACACGAGGTATTTCTTTGAAACAATCGCAAAGGCGAAAGCAAAAGACATCTTATTTACCTGCCCAGAGGAATATTTTGACAAGGTAAAGGGTCAAGGGTACACCTGTGTTAGACGTCTCACCAAAGAGGAAAACAATCTGCCCGATAAGGAACGCAAGAAACTGAAGAAGAAGTTGGATTGTTTTGTGCCGTTGAACGCAAGGGCTTCAAATGACTATTGCGAACGCTGGGCTCTTGCATATATCCATAATATGAATCCAAACACTATGATTAAAGGCTTTTTTGAAGATAGTGGCATTGACTTTAATAAAGACCTATTCGCCATATCATGTCTCATTCAATGGATATTTAGGAGCAGGGTTAGAAACGATCAAGATGTTATTCTATATCTACCATCCCCGAGGATGAGAAAACTTTTCCGTCTATGGATTGATGGCAACCTATAACGAAGTCTCGGAAGATGGTCTTCCGGAACGATGCCCGTTAAGCCCTAAAACAACACCCTTTCATTCTCGTTTTCTTAAAAGAAATAAGGGAGTAAAATACACAGAGAACAGGTCGTGCAAGCGGACGCACACTAAATGATGCGGACGGGTTGCAC
>CABSMD010000254.1 GCA_902478725.1 uncultured Clostridia bacterium | reverse complement strand
GTCTACAAGGATCGTGGCTCCGCAGATACGTCTTTCCCCATTTTCGTCAGTTGGATCGAAAAGCCATCCCATAACCGCTTCGAACCCCCAGAACAATGTGTCTCCTATTTTTTCAAAGCGTTTTTTCATCCTTCTTTTCCTCAGGACCGTCCTTTTCGGACAGGGTGAGCCGGTACTCTCCCTTGCCGTACCCCTGCTCCCGTGCGTAGATTTCCGCCAACACGCTGGCGACATATTCGGCGTCAAAGGGCTTTACCAGCGTCACCTTGTTCTGACTGTAATCGATTTTTTTCATTTCAGCACCCCCTTATATTCCTATGTATGTCATAGCTCGTCCGATTCCATCCCCCGAAAATCCAAATGGGAAATTTGTCCCTTTCGAACTCGTTCTTCAAATTCTTTACACTGACGAACTTTATCAAGTAGTCCTTTTGTTCGTCCGTGATAAACCGCCTTCCACTTCTTATTAACACCGATACCAGTTACGGTCAGAATCACAAAATCATAAACCGCCGCAAGCGCGCCTGTCTTTTCATTTCGAAAAATTGTAAATGCTGTCACAGCAATCCCTTCTTTGCTTTGATTTATGCACCATGCTTTTCTATGTTTTCGCGGTAAAAGTAATCATATGGCACATTGATGGCTTCACATATAGCAGCAAGTTCGTCTGCCGCCAGTTTCTTTTTACCATTAACAATGGAACTCATTTTTTGTTTTGTCCATCCGCATTTTTCGTAAACGAATTTTTGCTTGATCCCATGATCTTTTAGATACTGTTGTATCTTTCGCTCAACACTCATTTACAATCTCCTTTCATTTGGTAGCGATATTCTTGACTCGCTTATATAATAGCACAATATTTCGCTACTGTCAATACCAAATCCAGAAAATCTTGACTTTTTTTTTGACGTGTGCTATAATCCTTACGAAGGAGATGATTTTTGATTTGGCAAACAGCATTTCTTTGCGTGAAAGAATACGCACAAATCTTGTGCAAGCTATGGAAAAAGCAGGGATTAATCAAGTGCAACTTGCCGAACGATTGGATATAAGCAAAGGCACCGTAAATAACTGGACACGCGGAAATAACTCTCCAGATGTTGATATGGTACCAAAAATTTGCGATGTGCTTGGTATTTCCATAACGTCATTATATTCGCCGACAATTGCAGAACGTGCAAGTTATCCCGATAATAAAAACGCCCCGTCCGTTTCGGACGAGGCGATGAGGCTAGCAAAGGACTACGACACCGCGCTGGACGACAGAGGACGCCGAATGGTTCGCGGCTTGGCAGACTTGGAAATCGGATACACCGCAAAGCGCGCGGAAAAAGAAAAGGCCGAGCGCAAAGCGGGGCTGATAAAACATAGAGAAGAGACAGCAGACGAAATCGCGGTATATGTCACAACGTTGTACCATCAACCGGTAAGCGCCGGAAACGGAGAGAATGCCGCATACGATTACTCGGAAACCGTACAGCTCAAGAAGATGCCGCCGAACGGGACTTCATACATCGTGCCCGTTCAAGGGGACAGCATGGAGCCTTTGTTCAGCGACGGCGACAAAGTTTTTGTACGCGCCCAGATCGACATCGAACCCGGGCAGACCGGCGTGTTTTATATGGATGGTCAAATGTGGATCAAGGAACTTGGAGACGGTGTGCTGCTGTCTCGCAATCCCAAATATCCGCCGCGCCCGATGGCGGACGACGTCCGCTGTCAGGGGCTTGTGCTCGGCGTGTGTGACGAGAGCTATTTTGTGAAGTAGTGGGAAATAAAATGCAATGAGGTGTTGATATGGGAATTCTCCAGTTTTTTCAAAAAATAAGAAACATTCGGAGTAACGGAGTCGCGTCTTCTGAATTAAGGAAGCCCACAATATCCAATCAGACCCAAAGCACAAAGTCTGATTTGTCTAACGACACGAACTTGCAATATCTCGCAACACGGGAAAACGAAGTTCTAAAACTTGAACAAGCATATGATTTCAACTCGATAGAAGGGATAGAAAGCATTCCCGTTCCCGCTGAAAATATAAACGGGAATTCGCCTACAGGCCGCGTTGAATATTATCTACGTGGAAAATGCTTTTTTGATCACTGGGAAGCAGGGCGGATTGACCTTGCGCTCGCCTGCTTACGCAAAGCACAGGAACTTATGTATGTCTCCGATATGATATGGAAACGTCCCGATTTTTTGCGTTTAGTCGAATACCTTGAAAAAGCCGGGTATAGCGAAGAAGCAAAGATCGAGCTCGAAAAAATAGACGATTATTTTTCCGTAAACAACGAATGGCTGGATAACGTTAAAAGGCAGCTCGATTCTGCAAAGGACTTAGAGACAGACCTCATTGAAGTCCGTGCTTCATGTCCCGTTTGTGGAAAATGCGCAGCATACCGAAATAGGATTTATTCCATAAGCGGCAAAGATGAAAGATTCCCTGCTCTTCCAATGGACATTATAACCAGCGGACATGGACTTTCATGCTTAAGCTTTTGGCCGTTTATATACGGAATAATGGAACCGTCTTTTGATTGTGATAACATCATATCATATAGCAACCGTCCATTCGTTGATGACAGAACGCAATACGAGATAGATCGTTATACACAGTGTCAGATAGCTGTCGATCGGAGAAAAGCGCAGGAAAAAGCCGCAGAAATATACAAACTGGAGAATGCAAAAGCATATAAAGAGGATTCCGAAACGCTTCAATGGTTGCAATCAAACCTGCCGGCGTTATGCCCGAAATCTGTCACGGGATTACGGCGTATGCGTAACGCAAACTCTTCAAATTGGCAGAAAATCGTTGAACAGGCGAAAACGTTAGGAAAAACGCTCTGAATCCGACATAAATATGAATCATTGTAATTCGCGAAGACGAAATCCAATTTATAAATAGAGGAGCTGTCAAAATGATCAGAAAGACGGGTTTGTATACTTTCTTTGGATGGGTTTGCATGATCAGCGGCGCATATGTTCTTATTTCATCTTCGTACAGGTTAGCGCACACGGATATGTCCTCATACGGCGACGAAATCCTTGCATATGTATTGGAAAGCCGGATCGTTGAGGCGGTATCGGCAATGATCATTGGCGGACTGCTCCTCGGTTTTGCGTCCGTTATCAAGCAAAACAACGCCGCTGGATTCCCTGATGCGTCAAAAAGATAACGCGCCGGATTCCGAAAACGGCGGCAGCACATACGACCAGAACTTCGCGTGTGCCCAAAGCGGAACAAGTACACCCGAACAGGTATCGGTTCCATACAAGAGTGTAAGCAATTGGGAGCTGTGGGCGTTCAGGACGCACCTAAAAGTGCCTAACGTTGTATGGTTAGGGGCCGTTTGTTTGGTCTTTGTTCTGTGTCTTTTGCTTTATTTCATTTTGAAGTAGGAGAAGGTCATCATGAAAAAATCATACGTTATTTATGCAGTGCTTGGAACCCTGTGCCTCATCGGCGCGTTATTGCTGTTTATATTTTCTTTTACAGACGAATTTTACCTATTCCGCAGCCTGTCCATTTCACTGTCCATATCCATTGCGATACTCGGTGTGATCCTGTTCGGATTTATGTCGCTAATCCAACAAAATAACGCGATCGCAAAAAAGAATGATGACATTGCCGAGCAGTTGCTTTGGGTCAATAATAAGCTCACGGCTTTGATCAAGCAAAATTCCGGAAGTGCTGAAAGCGGCAAAACGAAGCCATCAGAACCCGCAGAATAAAGATGCACAAAATAGGACTTGGGATAGGAAGATGCACATGACGCGCGTCGCGTTATATATCCGTGTATCAACGGAAGATCAGAAAATACATGGACTTTCCGTCGAGGATCAGATCAGCAGC
>CABSMD010000253.1 GCA_902478725.1 uncultured Clostridia bacterium | reverse complement strand
GGATAATAGAAATTTACTACAGAAAAATGCCTGGGTCCTCAAACCAAAGAAACCAAGCATTTCAGGTGATAGTATCGTTGGTGGAATTCGAACCCACGCGGTATTGTACGTGCCGGATTTTGAGTCCGGCACGTTTAACGTTTCCTAGCAGATTTTACATTTTTAAAATGATTTTTCTGGAAGTACGGCAGCCGTACTTCTTTTATTTATACATTTTTCTGCATTGAAAAATATAACTGGGGGAGGAATATATCATGGTGGCCGGGCATTTACAGCAGAAGAAAGGACACTGGTACATCGTTTTGAATTTGCACGACGAAACAGGAAAACGGACACCCAAGTGGATCGCAACGCATCTTTCTGTCCAGGGCAACAAGCGGCGTGCCGAGGAGATGCTTCTACAGGTCAGACAGCAGTATACGGATATCTATGGTAAGCCAGGCCTTTCCGGCCCTCTTTTCGCAGACTATATGCTGCAGTGGCTTGCCAAGATAAAAGATAAGGTTTCACCCACCACTTACCGCAGTTATAAATATATTATTGAAAACAGCATTTGCCCGTATTTTCAGGAAAGAGGTATTCCTTTGCGTGGCCTGCGTGCCATAGATTTGGAAGAATACTATGCATACTTGCAGAAACAGGGTAAATCCTCCAACACCGCCATTCATCACCATGCCAATATCCATAAGGCGTTGAAGGATGCAGTCCGGCTGGACCTGGTAGACCGCAATGTGGCCGAGATCGCAGAGCGACCGCAGAAACAAAAGTATTTGCCGGCCCATTGCTCTGCCAGTGAAGTAAACCAACTGCTGGATAAGCTGCGCGGGCATTGGATGTACGTGCCGGTTGTCTTGTCTGTTTTCTATGGGCTGCGCCGGAGCGAAGTCCTGGGGTTACAGTGGGGAAGTGTCGATTTTGAAAACAGGACTCTTACGATCCAGCATACCCGCATCTATGGCGATGCTAATGGAAATGGTGTTGCCATAGAGCGGGATATCCTGAAACGAAAATCCAGCTATCGGACACTACCGATGCCGGAGGCAGTGTGGACCTTGCTTCAAAATTTGAAGACAGTTCGATATGGGGAAGAGCCAGTCCCCAACGATGCATATGTCTGTCTGAACCGGGAAAGCAAGCCTGTTGCACCCAACTATTTTACCCAGTGCTTCAAACAGTTTTTACGGGACAATGGCCTGCGGGAGATTCGTCTGCACGATTTGAGACATACCTGCGCCTCGCTTCTGATCCAAAACCGCGTACCGTTGATCGAGGTCCAGCAATGGCTGGGGCATAGTACCTTGGAAACAACAGCGGACCTGTATGCCCATCTGGAATATGAAACCAAATTAGCCAGCGCGGAGACGCTGAAAAAAATTTAACTGGAGGAATGAAATATGACAATCAACAAGTATTTGCAGCGGCTTTCACCCGAAGACCTGGCGTATGTTAAACAGTATCATCACAAGATCTAGCCCTTCCTGGTCCTTCCAAGTTCCACGCTGGAATTTGACGGCCAGTCCAACGGTGATGGTGAAACCATTTTCGCAGAGATTAATCTCAACGAAGACCATACCATTGATGATATGTTCTGTACCTGCGGTGCCGGAAGCCTTTGTATCCATCTGGCTGCCATAATGTATGACATGGTCGAGAGGGATACGATCCGGCGGTCGGAACAGGAGAACGAATAAACCAATCACAAAAGTTAAATCAAGAAAAATCATATTTCAACATATTTTTCTTGACTTAACTTTCCATTGTGGATAAACTATATCCATGAGGTGATGGGTATGAAGCGCAAAATTGAAGAACAGCTTTTAGCCTGGAAGAATAAAACCGCTGACCGCCTGCCGCTGATCGTCAACGGCGCCCGCCAGGTAGGAAAGACTTATATCCTCCGCAAATTCGGGGAGGAGCAGTTCAAAAATGTAGTCTATATCAATCTGGAAACAAATCTGACGATTGCATCTTATTTCAACGACAATATCGCACCGGAACGCCTCCTGCGGTATCTGGAGGCGTCCACCGGCGAGCGCATCATTCCCGGCGAAACATTGATTATTTTCGATGAGATCCAATCCTGCGAGCGTGCACTGACCGCGTTGAAATACTTCTGTGAGGAAACGCCGGAGTTCCATATTGCGGCCGCGGGGAGTTTGCTGGGTGTGGCGATCAATCGGCAGCATTATTCCTTCCCGGTGGGCAAGGTGGAAACCATCACCCTTTATCCGGTGGATTTTGAGGAGTACCTCTGGGCCAGAGATAAGAAGCTTCTCTGCGAGGAAATCCGCACAGCCTATGAAACGATGGAATCGCTGCCCGATGCTCTGCATCAGGAGGCTATCGAGCTGTATCGGGAATATCTGATTATTGGCGGAATGCCTGCCTGTATCAATGCCTTTTTGAAAAGCGGTAGCTTTCTGGATGTTCCGTTGGTACAGAATGAGATCTTGGACAACTATATTGCGGACATGGCGAAGTATGCCAGCAATACGGACAGCGTGAAGATCCGTGCCTGCTACAATTCCATTCCGGCACAGCTGGCCAAAGACAACAAGAAGTTCCAGTATAAGGTCGTCCAAAAAGGCGGCAGCGCGACACTGTTTGGTGCATCCATTGAATGGCTGAACCTGGCCGGTGTTGTGCTGAAATGCCAGCGCATCAATCAGGCCTTTGAGCCGATCGCTGTTTATGCTGATCTGTCAGCGTTCAAGCTCTATATGGGCGATGTGGGTCTGCTGACTATGAAATCCGGCCTCTCTCAGCAGACGGTGCTCTCAGGCGAGGGCAATACCTTTTTGGGGGCTGTCACGGAAAACTATGTCGCCCAGCAGCTTGCCGCCAAGGGCTATGACCTTTACTATTGGGAGAGTAGCAGTACGGCGGAGCTGGATTTTGTCCTGCAAAAAGGCAATCAGATCATCGGCATTGAAGTCAAGAAAGGGGAACATGTCCGATCTCGTAGCCTCAGTGTCTTTGTAGATAGCTATAAGCCAGCCTATTCAATTCGACTGTCACTCAAGAATTTCGGGGAGAAAGATGTGTTGAAGTCTGTTCCGCTGTATGCGGCGTTTTGTATTTAAAAGATAAATAAATCATACCGAGAGAATGCACCAATGTGGGCATTCTCTCGGCATACATAAGATTCTTTTGTAGGAGTTGAGGCTATCTTTTAACCAGTAGTTTCATTGATAACATCGTTAGAGCTTCTTCTGATTAACAACAGATTACCACGAGTGCTTGGAATTCGTTTGGTATAATAAGTACCAGTAAGTGTATTTTTGTCAGAAAGTCTGAGTTCATTATACCCGGAGAACTCTGCTAGATTACATGTAATATCATGAGACTTATTTGTGTATGTAAATTTCAGTACAACCCCTTGCGGACCGTCTGTGTCCAAGTAAATGACATCGCTGTATGATTCAGATTTAGAAAAGCTACTTTGGCAGGCCATTTTATTCCAAGTCTGCGTTATAGACAATACCATCGTTCCAGTTGTCTGAATTGGTTTTCCATCAACTTCACGAATAGATTCATACCCACCTTCCCATTTTCCATTCAAATCAGGAACTTTTAACAACTTTTGGAAAAGCCACATTTTCCAAAGATAATTATTAAATATCCAAGTTAGGAAATTAAAGATTACAAAGACAGTAATCTGGGTAGAAAAAAGCCCAAGATATTCCCAGTCCTTTAAGAAAGCCTTTAGCGAAGGAATAGTTTCACACACATATGCGAGAAATTTATTGACCAATGGGTATAAATAGGTGCCTGCAATGAGACTGACAACAAATATTATCAAAAGCACAGTTTTCCGTTTATCATTAGACAAGCCATAATTTTTCATAAAAAGCACCAAATTAAAGAAGTGTAAATTTCATTTGATA
>CABSMD010000252.1 GCA_902478725.1 uncultured Clostridia bacterium | reverse complement strand
GAGCTTAACGATCCAGTGCAGGACATCGCAGCTGGACGCGCTGTTCCTTTCGCTGAAGGACTGTCAGATTACAAATTTGCAGGAAATCCACCGCTCGCTGCAGCAGCAGTTTATGAGCGCATATAAGGAGGGGCTGGCTCAAAATGGAAACAACTAAAAAGACGGCAAGATTTTTCTCAAGGCCGCTGATGGGGCAGACAATCAAATCCAACTGGGCGCTGTGCCTTGCGATCCTGCTCATCATGGTGCTGCTGGGAAACGTGATGAACTATGCCATGAGTATGATGGCGACGGAAAAATCCGACGTGGACGTCACGGAGTACCAGGAAAGCTTCTATACCTATCTCGGCGGGCTTGCAGCCTATGATACAATGGCGCAGCAGGAACTGTCCTATGAGGATTTTGCAGGAGGGAAGAATGAAGCGGCGTATGAAACGGCGTTTGAAATGCTCAATGCCCAGGCCGGTATGGATTTGAGCGTGGAGGGATTTCAATCCGCCATTGACGGATTATCGCAGTCAGGAATCGGCCTTGAAAAATATGTGGAGCAGTTTGAATATGCATATGCTTTAAAACAGTCGGAGGGCGTGTTCAGCAAAGAAGAGCTGACGGTGTCTGAAATGCTTACCGTCACGCTGGATATGATGGGCGTTGCCCCGGATCTTGTGGAGAAGATGAGCGAAATGGACCCGGCGTCCATGATGAACCAGATGTATTATACGGCAATGGGCCTGCTTCCCATTTTCATTCTCATCGTCATTCTGGCAAATTCCCTGATCGCGGATCAGGTGGACCGGGGCTCCATGGCATATGTGCTGTCTACGCCCACAAAACGTTCCGCCGTGGCCGTCACACAGATGGTATTCCTGCTTGTGGTGCCGCTGCTGATCATCGGCGTTGTAGGCGCAACCCGGATCGGGACCTCCTTCCTGTTTTACGATGAAGTGAACGTGGCGGGGATGGTGGCCCTGTTTATCGGGATGTACATCCTGGTGGAGGCGGTCTGCGGTCTGTGCTATATGGGAAGCTGTCTGTTCTCGCAAAGCAAAAAGTCAATGGCGTTCGGCGGCGGCCTGGCGGTCTGGTTTTTCCTCGCGTCCATGATCGGCCTGTTTGGTTCGGAAAATATGGTCAACACCGGCATGGGCGTTGAGGAACTGAGCATCTTCAACAAACTGACGCTGGTGGGCCTGTACGATGTGGATGCCCTGGCGACCATCGGCACAGGCAGCGTGGACACCGCCTTTGTCTGGAAACTGCTGGTTTTGGTTGCTGTCGCAGTGGTGAGCTATGCGGTGGGCGCCGTCAGGTTTTCGAAAAAAGATTTGCCCCTGTAAGGCGCGGCGGAGAACGGAGCGGACAGGAAAAAAATACGAGAACCGAATACATGGCCTCACTGTCCAACGAAACTTGAAGCCTTTTGTCATGCAGGCTACGGCGGGCGGCGCTCCTTTTTTGGAGCGCCGCCTTTCTCATAGACGCGCCCTGGCCGCGCCGCAAATGGCCCGCCGGTTTAGTCGGTTGCCCATAAAACGACGGTTACAAATCACAACACGAACGGGCGGCTGTCCTCCCGGCCTGCCGTGCCGTACAGCGGGGAACGACGGAGAGCGGCAAGCAAAAGAGCAAAGCAATTTTCAAGGAGGAAAACGCATTATCACACTATTAATCAGCGAACTCATAAAAATTTTCCGCTTATGCGTTGTTTGGCTCACAAGGAGGTGCTACAATATACTAAAAAGCAGGAGGCGAGGATATGGCTGCTAATTATAATAAGCTCTGGAAAATCTTAATAGACCGGAAGATGAAAAAGACGGACTTGATTGAGCTTGCCGGTGTTAGTACGACTACTCTTGCAAAACTGAGCAAAGACGAGTATGTTTCGATGGAAATACTCTACCGAATATGTAAGTCACTCAACTGCAATATTGGCGACATTACAGAATTCATCTTTGAGTAGAGTATGATATTGCAAAATGCAGGAGGTTAAAATGTCTGAGACACTTAAGGCAATATCCCTTTTTTCTGGCGCAGGCGGAATGGATGTCGGCGTTTTGCAAGCAGGATTTGATATTAAGGCTTGTGTTGAAATCGACAAGAATTGTTGTGCTACCCTTAGGGAAAACATTAAAAGGAAAAAAAGAAATACCCTTGTATATGAGGGTGATATACGAGAGCTTAGCCCCGGTACAATCCTTGAAGAGATTGAACTGCAGGCGGGGCAAGTCGATTTACTGTTTGGCGGGCCCCCCTGCCAAGCGTTCTCTCAAATAGGAAAACAAAAATCTTTGGAGGATGAGCGCGGCTTGCTTTTATACCAGATGATAAGGTATGCCGAAGCTATCCAGCCAAGAGCGATAATGATGGAACAGGTCAAAGGATTACTTACTGCAAAGGACTTGTCTGGAAAAAGCGGCGGCGTATTTGAATCATTCGTTGCGCAACTTGAGGAAATGGATTATGTGCCAAAATGGAGAGTTATGCTTGCTGCGCAGTACGGTGTCCCTCAGCTCAGAGAGCGTGTCTTTATCGTTGCAACAAAGAAGCCGAATGGCTTTAAGTTCCCTGACCCTACACATGACAAGCCGGAAAGGTGTGATAGCCTTTTCGCGCTGCTCCCTTATACCACCGTTGGAGAAGCAATAAAAGGGATCCGTAATCCTGTTCGTAAAGGGGAAACAAGCGAGATACCGGACGATAGCCATTATGATGTTACTCCGGCACGGGACAGAGAAAGAATTCACGGAGTACCGGAGGGCAAAAACCTTTCGTCACAAACTCAATTGCCCAAAGAGCAAATATGTGGACTGACGAAAAAAGATACGACTAAGTTTTTGAGGTTAGACCGAAACAAGCCGTCGAATACCCTTCGGGGCGGTGAAATATTTTACCATCCTACCGAAGATAGATATTTAACGCCGAGAGAGTATATGCGTATTCATGGTTATCCGGACGATTATGTATTACGCGGGCCGATAAGAGGGCGCACAGGTACGGTACGAGATTTGGATCAACATCGCCAAATTGGCAATTCTGTGCCGCCGCCGCTCGCCCGTGCTATTGCGGAAAAAGTTAAGGAGGTATTAGAATGCCAAAAATCTATGAATTGCTCGGATATCCCATAAACGATAACAGTCCAGAAATTATGGAGTCGCGCAGGCGTGCATTTTGCCCTTTCATTTCTGATACTTGTGATGGCGGCGGCAACCGTTATATGGCCGATATAGATTTGAGAGAACATCCGGAGTTGGGAGAATGTTTTCCCGGCATGACCCGTGTTCCCTCTGGCGTATGTTCAATTCAGATTTCGGATGGGACTTCACCTTGGATTATTTGCCCGCGCCGTTTGCTTTATATGGGGCACAAGGCTGATGAAGCGATTATTAAGGGCGAAACACAGACGAAACTCTTAGAAAAATGCGATTATCCAAAGGGTACTCTTGTCGGGATTTGGGCGGAGGCAAAAGTGAAGTATACGAATGAAGAGGATGATACGGACACATCAGCCTTCGATTACACGTTTGATTATGTGATGATGCCGTTAGGACGAGCGAGTAAGGCGGAAGCTCTTGAAGCTACGGGGCTTAAATGGAGTGTCCTGCAAAAGAACCTACGCCATAGCGGACATACGTTTGCACTCCGCAACGGAGAAACTTATATTGAAGATTTCCCAATAGGGAGCCCTGTCATCATCGAAGTAATGACGTCAAGCACATCTGGTGGCAACAAGGATAAACGAAGCTGTATCCCGCAGGCATTTGAAGATTGTATGCTTGGAAAACATCATCTTGCACCCGGCATAAATTACAGACAGGTATGGGCAAGGATGGCAAGTCAGCTTATAGTAAAATCACAGGCGGCTATGGCCTGGAATGGCAAAACCATCTGGGTATTACAG
>CABSMD010000251.1 GCA_902478725.1 uncultured Clostridia bacterium | reverse complement strand
AGACAGGTTTTATCCCCAATCGGTGGACGACCCATCTTTTTTTTTTGCGCCATTTTTACACCTCACTTTCGCACGCATCTATACTTTACTTTGTATATGCAGGAATGTCAAGTCCTTTTGGACACAACGCTTTAAAAAAATTATTTTAGCGATAATGGCTTGCATTCTTGCTCCAATTGGTATAAACTAAAAAGGTATGTGTATAAGAAGGGGGCGGTAACATGTCAACAAAAATTGTAATCGGCGCCCAATGGGGCGATGAGGGAAAAGGTAAGGTTATTGATATCTTAGCGCAGCAATCCGATGTTGTAATCCGGTCGCAAGGCGGCAACAACGCCGGCCATACCGTGATCGCAGACGGCGAGATCTATAAGCTGCACCTGATTCCTTCCGGTATTCTGAATAAAGAGACACTGTGCTTAATCGGCAACGGTGTTGTGATCGATCCCAAGGTCATTTTAGAGGAAATCGGTATGCTGCAGGAGCGCGGCATCGAAACCGGTAATCTTAAAATCGATGCGCGGGCCCATGTCATCCTGCCTTACCATATCAAGGAGGACGGCTTGCTGGAAGAATCCCGTGGTAAGTCCGATATCGGCACCACCAAACGTGGTATCGGGCCGGCCTATATGGACAAAGCGCAGAGGATTGGCATCCGCATGAGCGATTTTATCGCAAGGGATAAGTTTGCCGAAAAGGTAAGGGAAAACCTGATCTTGAAAAACAAGATGTACCAATCGGTCTACGGCGTGGAACCGGTAGATGCCGATGCGGTCATTGAGGAATATAGCGCATATGCCGAGAAACTGAAACCTTACGTCTGTGACACTACCGTTTTGTCCTATAAGGCCATTAAGGATGGCAAGAAGGTGCTGTTTGAAGGTGCGCAGGGTACCCTTTTAGATCTGGATTTGGGTACATACCCCTATGTGACTTCCTCCCACCCGATTAGCGGCGGCGTGTGTGTCGGCACCGGCATCGGGCCGACCATGATTGACGAGTGCATCGGTATTGCCAAGTCATACGTCACCCGTGTCGGCAAAGGCCCCTTCCCCACCGAGTTGCTGGATGATACAGGCGAGTTGATCCGCCAGCGCGGAAACGAGTTCGGCGTCACCACCGGCAGGGCGCGGCGCTGCGGTTGGTTCGACGCGGTAATCATGCGCTATTCGGTCCGCACCAGCAGCCTGACCTCCTTTGTCCTAAACAAGCTCGACCCATTGACTGGAATCGATAAAATCAAGGTTTGTGTCGCTTACCAAAAAGGGGATGAAATCATCACCGATTTCCCGGCCAGCTTAGAAGAGTTGGAGCAGTGCGAGCCGGTCTACGAGGTGCTGGATGGTTGGACGGAGGATATCACCGGCACAAAATCCTTTGATGAGCTTCCGGTCAATGCCCAAAAATATGTCAAACGTATTGAGGAATTGTGTGAATGCCCGATCTGTATGGTAGGTGTCGGCCCCGACAGGGATGATGTCATTTCGATGTTTTGATACATACATCAAACATATCATGTAAAAGGAACAGCCTGATAAAAGCTGTTCCTTTGTTTCGTCGTCCTTTTTAAAATGCCATACGCACATGCTTGCCATTTTGAGTATCACGCGGCGGCATTCCCAGAATTTCACGGGCGGTATCCACATAGTACCGGTAATTTTCCAAGCTTACGCCGTTAGGGATCCGGTGGTCGAGGCCAAATACCATACCCTTTCTCAAACAATTCTGCAATTTGTATTCCAATTCCTTCAAAATGGCAGCTTTATCCTGACGCAGTGTCATTTTGTCGATCCCACCCTTAAAGGCGATCGTCTCTCCATACTTCTTTCTCATTTTAACAACATCCATTCCCGCCTGCGGTTCCATGGGGAAAAAGACATTGACCCCGCAATCGATAAAGCTGTCCATCACCGGCTCAATAAACCCGTCACTGTCCTGGCTGAAAATTCGGGTGCCCTTTCCCTTCAGCAAGCCAATGATCTTTTGGTAATAAGGCTTAATATATTCCTCTACCTGGACCGGACCGACCAGCGGTCCGGATTTTCCGGCCAAATCCTCATGGATCAGAAGATTGTCGATCGTGACCACATCGGTCACAGTATCCAGCACGCGACAGACCATTTCGCCCGCAGTTTGCAGGATGTCCCGCATCAGTTCCGGGTTTTCATAATAACACAGGCAGGCCACCTCCTCCCCCATTAACTCACGCGGCAGGTCGAACCCACCCGGTATATCACAGGTGACCAGCGCACCCGCCTCCTGGCGTTTCTTTGCTGCAATCAGCTTTTCACGGTCGATCCGCTGATCGGAATATACATAAAAATGCTTCATCTTCTCCCAGTCCATTTCATCTTTTACTGCATAATCCAATGGAAGCGGCAGGGTAGCTGTCGCCTTCGGCAGCTTCATGGTACGTCCAAGCTCATCCCGTGAAATCTGGTATTCAGGGGTATCTTCCAGCACACAAGGCTCAAAGCCGCCCAGTACACCGATATTGCAGCCGGGCTCTACCCGTTCGACATAGTCAAAATCAAATGCATCAAGAGATAACTCCCGTGCGCTGGCCCCCTGCTCTCGCCATTCCTGATCCAGCCCGATCAACGGCCCAAACAGCTCAACGAACATCGGACGCCTGGTCTCGCCAAAGGTCATCAGATCAATGTATTCCTGCCTATTCCACAGCATAAAATCAGAATCCTTCCATTTTCTTGTTATTATAGCACACCATCTTCTTGGTTACAAGTTTCATTTAACACTATCTTTCTTGCATGAATCATAGGGGTAAAAATACAAATGAAGACAGCATAGCGAAAGCTATGCTGTCTGACTACCAACCAAACCAAATTCCATAGTCAATCACTTTCTGCCATCTGTCTTTTCAGAAATATTCCATGTAAATACAGGTCTTCGTACCTTATCCAATACCTTAATATCTTGTATGGAACAATTACCCCATTCATCTTGTAAATAAAGTTTCTGCCCACTCAGAGCACTTGCTGTAAAGGTCGTTCCATCAACAGGATGAAAATGCTCCGATTCCATAAACTCTTCTACTTTATAATTAATATCTCGTTCTGCATCACCTGGGTTTGCGGCCAACGCAGGCCCCCACCCCATCTTTACGATTCTAGCATTGGGATTTTCCCGCAACGAGGTAACCGACACCTCTATCGTGTCATTGCCTATGTGTATCGCCTCTGCAGTCGCCTGTGGGCCATCTATATTTATCTTCACTGAATGCATATCCGTCTTACCATCCTTGCCTTTTACATAAAAACCATATCTGCCTGATCGCTTAACTTCCATAATATAGCCCTTTTCCGTCCGGTCAACAACACTATCATCCAACGGCTGGGAATACTCAAACTGCTCTTCGAAAACACTTTTATCATCTACGTCTCTAGGCAACCAATGTGCGTACCGATAAACCCTATAAATCATCCATCTTTTTTCATATATTTCCGTTGTTTCGTCTGTCTCAATCAAAATTTTTGCTGGGTCACTTTGACTCTCACGTGGCAACAGAGTGGCCCTGACTTTTGGCTCATAAGTCTCATTGATCTCAAATGTATACACACAGCAATTTCCCCATGCGTCTTGTATATAAGCATTGTATTTCCCGTTTTCACGTACATTTAATATATTATATTCCATCTTGTTTTGGGGTTTTATTTCCTTTTCGATTATATCATTTTTAAACGCCTCATCGACTTGTTCTATAGAGACATAGGGTCCCCAATACATTGTATATTTTAAAGAATCATCAACCTCTGTTGATAAAAAGTTATTTATTGAGATATAAAGGTCAAAAAAGTTAACTTGAGTATATTCTTCCCAATGATCTAAGTAAAAATTAGGTGTACTAGTAAAGCGTGGCCAATATATTTCGGTCACATCCTGTAG
>CABSMD010000250.1 GCA_902478725.1 uncultured Clostridia bacterium | reverse complement strand
TTTTGAAAAATATCATAAGGGAATTTATCATAAAAGGGTAATTGCGGTTATAGCGCCTGAACTGCGCGGCGAGTATTACGGGGCGATCATAACCAATCTGGAGCAGCAAATACGGCTACGCGGCGGAGCTATGACCCTGTCATTGAATCAGTTCGACGTAAAACATGCATACGAACTGTTTCAATACCATGCCTATTATCAGAAGGCGGACGGAATCATCCTGCTTGACGGTAACATGGATGACATAAAAAATCCCGACAATATCCCGGCTGTCATATTTTCTTCTATTAAAAGCAAGGAATTTGATACGGTTTTGGTTCAAATGGATCAGGCGGTTTCCCAGACGGTCAGCTACCTCAAAGAGATGGGGCACCGCCGGATCGCCTTTATTGGTGAAACGCTTACCTCCAGAAAAAAGGAAATTTTTTTATCCGCCATGCAGGAAAATGGCCTGTATGTGAATCCTTCTTTCGTTTTGACCAGTGAGAACCGCTTTGAAGAGGCGGGCTACAGTATGATGGAGGCGCTGCTGGCAGCCCCGAGTGTGCCAACTGCTATTATTGCTGCGTACGACCATATCGCATTGGGGGCGATCTGTTGCATCAAAAGCCACGGGCTACGGGTGCCGGATGATTTTTCGATGATTGGTATGGACAATATTTCAGTTGTATCCTATCTGGATGTTCCTCTGACCTCGATCCGGATTGAGGTTGAGAGTATTTGTGATGCCATGCTCAATCTACTTGCTACTAAAATGGACAATCACTATTACAGAAGCAGACAGGTTATTTCTGTTCCCTGCAACCTGGTGAAGCGCCAATCCGTAAAAAAATTGTAAATTCTGTATTCAATATGTATTAAAACTGTAAATTGACAGGGGATTTATGCCCATGTTACAATAAAATAAGAACGGAAGTAAAATATTACGAAAGAGAAAAGGATAAAGAGACTATGGGGAAAAAATTTGTATCTGTTCTTCTTGCTATTGTGTTCGTTTTCAGTTCTATGCTCTGTTATGCTGAGGCCGATGCGACAGGCCCCATCCCAATCCAGTTTGAAAAGACGGATGGCCAGTATATTTACTGCAACAATCCCGAATACGTCGGGGAATCAGACCTGTCGACCGATGAAAATCCAAACGCTACCTATATGATGAAATGTGAAGGACTGCAGCCGGATACCTATTCCGTGTTTTTTTGCTTTTATAACTGGACCACCTTTGACGTGGAGCCGGATATGGAGTTTAAAACAGATGGTAACGCTGTCATCAGAATCGATTCGGTTTCATACTGTCTTCCGGTTGGCGACGAATATTGGGATTGTATCAACACCTGGGCGGATTTTCTTAACATGAATATCCGCACTATAAACGGGTACCAGCAATATGTTCCTTATCAGGGAATCACCATGCCTCGTGAAATTCAGCTGAACAATAGTAACGATTGGATCAGTAAATACATATATAATTATGCGGCTGTGCAATCACGTCTCACCTTTAACATGCTGGTGAAATTTACGGTTCTTTCCGGCGAGGTGGATGTCAATTTTGCCGCGTTGAAGCACTATGACGTACTGGGGGACCGGAGCCATCACAATCCGGACGCGCTTCCCGGAAAATACAGGCGGGACACCTCAATTAAAGGGATCGAGCCGGACAGCCTGCCGATGGTCACCTGCGATCTGAATGTCGAAATCACGCCGGATACGGTGGACGGTGAGCCGTTGCCGGTTGAGATATTCAACCAGTATTATAACGAGGGTAACGTGGTTGAGCATTGGATGACAAATATTAACCCGAGCCGGGACGCTTACCTTTATAGCAAACAGATTGCAGCCGGTTCCGATATGTTGACCTTTTCGTTTGAGGATGACTCGAAGCTGGATTATTATGGAAAAAACGTACCGGAATCCCAAAGAGATAATGTTTGGGTATTTGATATCTACCATCATGATACTACGGGGTACGAAAGTGGGATGCCATGGAAGAAGGAGGATCATATTCCAAACGATTTTACCGGCGAAACGCTGGATATTGAAAACCTTCCAAACCTGGATTATGAGTTCAACCTGGGTAACTTTGGCGTCACGAACCGCTATTATCTAACCGTCCACAACTCTGATAGAATTACCAGGTATATCAATTATTATTTGGAGACTTCACTGTCAAGCAATATCGTGGTTGTACGGGATGAGAAGGGGGATATGCTCAATCCTTATACCCTTCAGCCTGTCGACGCATTTGCGCTCTGTAAGGGCATCAACAGCGACAAGATCAACGAGTGCATGTTCAGTGCCGAGGTGGCGGCGGGCGATACGGTCAAGTACATAATTGATGTCATTCTGCCGACCAACTGCTATGGTGGGATGGTCAATTCTCTGGTAGTCGATAAAATGAAACGGCTGATGCCGGTAGCCGGAAATGATTTTCCGAATTATACAGAGCTTTATCCCTATAAAGGCGTATTTTTCAATGGCGAGCAGTATATGAAGTGGGAGGCTGGCAATCTGTATCAATATAATAACAGCACCTGGGAGCAGGTAAACCTGCCCGAGAGTGCAAAAAAGGTATTCCAGTACCGAAGCGGTGATTTTAAAATCGTTAAGATGAACAAGGGTTACGCAGCGCGGTTTGCCGGCTGGGATGGCGGACTGGATTGGTGCATTGCATACACCAATACCGAAAACAAGGTATTTTTCTTTGATGAGAATTTTAATTATAAATCCACACGTGATTTTCAGACCTATATCTATGATATCGTATCTGCGAACGGTAAAGTTTACATCAACGCCGATAAAATCTACGAAACCGCTGATGGGTTACATTTTAGTCAAACGATGGGCAAAGCGGATTTTCCGAAATGCAATGGAACCTACGCCATTGTCCGCAATGGCAGCCAGCTTTACCTGCGTGATGCGAAAGAGGATATCAAGATCAGTTATGAATCGCATCCGGTACCAAGTGAATTGTCCGCTTCGGGGGGAATCTTTTACTACCGCAAGTCCTGGAAGGAGTTTTTTACGGATACCGTGACCCCCAATATCCTATCCGTATCGCCCGACGGGGTGTATTGGACGGATTTTGAGTTGCCAAACACCTTTTTGGAATTGATGGATGTGCATTATATCGATAATAAACTATATGTCAACGGCCGGTTTCAGACAATGGAATTTGACTTTCAGCCTCAGGTGCAGATCAAGGTTGTGTTGAATCATGAAATGCTGGGTTTTGATGTGCCGCCTACACTGAAAAACGACAGGACAATGCTGCCGATCCGATTCTTTTTTGAAAAGCTGGGCGCAAAGGTCGATTGGAATGGCGGGACGGAAGAAATCGTTGTGACGCAAGGGGAACATACGATTGTATTCCAGCTCAATAACCAAAAGGCAATGGTTGATGGCGTTGAAAAAGAACTGGATACCCCTCCTTATCTGGAAAACGATAAGACCATGATTCCGGTGCGGTTCCTGACCGAAAACCTGGGCTATAAAGTAGAATGGAATGAAAAGACCAATACTGCGACGATTACTAAAAATTAAAACAACCTCCCCCGGAAGACTTTCCGGGGGAGGTTGTTTTATCGAAGACCATCGGCTAAGCCGGTGGTCTTAATTAGAGAAGGTTTTTATATTCATAGGTAACCTGATCGCCCTCAACCGAAACGGCCAGGTAACCGGCGTTTCTTGCGTGTGACATCATAGCGCCATAGCCGGTGTCGTTAAAGCCTCTAATACCAAAATACCGTACACCGTTTACGGTATCGAAGTTATAGCTTTTCGTATCGTATTCGGAATAGAAAACATACACGTTGCGTCCCTTTTGTACGAAAAACTCATTCAGCTTATCCTGAAAAATTTTCCATTCTGTCCGGTCGGTAAAATTATCCTCGTTGATCGAGCTTGGAAG
>CABSMD010000249.1 GCA_902478725.1 uncultured Clostridia bacterium | reverse complement strand
TATTGTATAAAACTTAAGTTTCCAATTGTTGTATTTTTCCATTTATATTATCTCCTGCATATTATTTTGCTTGAATTTCTATTTTGAATAGCATTCTAGGCAATAAAAAATGCAGTCCTAAATCCACAATGTGGCTTTTGGTCTGCATACATACAATTTGGAAACATTCATATTAAAGACATAGTTAAATAAAGGTATAGTTAAATAACTTATATCTCACCGTAACTAATGAATGCTCAATATCGTATAAATAAGCACAACAAAAAAGCCTATCATCGGGGATAGATTCTGCTTTTTTATTGCCAGCTTATCTTAAACGCATTGAGGCTGTCATAGTTTCGGTTCCTCCTAAACTCTTATTTGTATCAGCATATATTTTAACACAATAAGTTGTTTTAAACAACGTTTAAAATTGAAAAAAGCCACGGACAGTACAACAAACATATACATCTCAGGAAGATAATATTGATTTAATTATAGATTACCTGAATATACCGATAAGCCATGCTTAATACAATAAACAAAGGTATAACACACTAGACTTTCCGAGGGAAAGTCGTGTGCCACGAAACCGACAGTTTCTTTGGGGAACCCATCCCCTCTGGACCCCCCAGGCAAAGGAGAACGCCGTTCTCCTTTGAAATTCCCATGCCAACAGGGACAATGCGCGACCCTATTGGATGACGCAGAGCAAAGCCAAAGATTTTTATAATTTTTGAAAATCCGTTTTTGTTGACACAAAGAATACAAAACAATATTGTATTTTATAAGCGGAAGGAGGGAAAGGTATGAATCACAAAATTTTAATTGTGGAAGATGAGCCTAAGCTGCGGGAAGTATTATGCGATTTTTTCAGCAGCAAGGGTGAAGATCCCTTCGAAGCCCAGGATGGTATGGAGGCATTGGCGCTGATTGAAGAACAGGAATTCGACGCTGTACTTCTGGATATTATGATGCCGAAGTTAGATGGTTTGTCCGTGTGCCGGGCGGTACGAAAAAACAACGATGTTCCTATTGTTTTTCTCACTGCTCTCTCTGATGAGGAAGACAAATTGATGGGCTATGAACTGGGCGCTGATGACTATGTAACAAAGCCCTTTACCATGTCTGTACTCTATGCCAAACTCATGGCTCTGATCAAGCGCAATCAGCGCAATGTTTTAGCCGGAGATCGAATGGAGGCAGGTGGCATCACCCTGGATCTGGCCCGGCAGAAGGCGTTTACTGAAAAACGGGAGATAACCCTGACGCCCAAAGAATTTGCCCTTCTGCGCTGTCTGATGCAGAACAAAAACATGGTCATGAGCCGGGAGCAGCTGCTCATCAAGTGCTGGGGCTATGATTATGATGGAGAAAGTCGGGCGGTGGATACCCATATTAAGCGGCTTCGTGAAAAACTTGGCGATGCCGCTGACTGTATCAAAACAGTCATTAAAGCCGGCTACAGACTAGAGGGGTGACGATGAAAAAGGTTTCCAAATGGTATTGGATCGCCGCAGCTCTCCTGCTGATTTGGGCGGCTAAAGATATCTATGCCTATTTGACCATGGGACGAGAACTCCTTGTCGCGTATTCGGATGTGTACTCCGTCCGGGAGATGGTGAAAGGAGACCTGATATGGGCGGGAGTGAAAGCAGGTCTGGCGGTGTTCCTACCGGTGGTAGGGGTTTGGCGAAATAAAAAGAAGCCTTTAAAATCGCTCCATGCTGTAACCGGATTGCTTATCCTATCCGTTACGGGGGCATGGCTCATTTCCATGACCGCACTCACCATTGTGACCGCGCAGGAAATCTATGACGGAATGTATGAGCAAGCCAGAAACTTCCCGGATGTTCTGGACCGATACGGCAGACTTAGCACCTTTTACGATCCCAATGAGAGCAGCTATGGATATCACTATGCGCATTCGGACTATCTGGAACATCAGATGCTTGATACCATTGCCTATAGCACCGCAGCATCGTATCGCACAGGAGGGCATTTCGCATCTTATGACCATTCCACGGGGGAAGAACGGAACAAGCTTATCCGTGATATCCGCTATCCGCTGGAAACCGCTGTATTGTTTTATGACGAAGAGGGAAACCTGCTCCACAGCAGCGATGACGACGTAATGTACTTTGGCTATTTTACCCAGGAAGAATGGGATGCAGGAATGGATACCACAACCCCGAAGCACTATGGTTGGATCGACATTGGCAACGGAAAGGAAGAAGGCTACCCCGACGATCCCTACCTTCGCTTTCGCACCATGTTTGCCGGTACACATAGCCTGTACGATATTTCAACTATTCGTGTCATGGGATACTTTGAAGGGACAAGGCTGGTGCCTGTCGTGATGCACTATGTCACCGATGGTTTGATCCGTGAGGTCGTTGAAAGTGACAAGCAGTTTCAGACCGGACCGAGCAGCTATTCCTGGATCGTTTCCGACGTTGACAGGACAGGGAAACTGGACTGGCAGCTTCAATTTGATCACAGCGCAGAGTACACGGAAAAAGAACTGGTAACGGTATACCTTGAGCAGCCAAAGATGTGGGACTATCCGAAAACACCTTATGTATACGCCAATGGGGTGGAATACGAAAGCCTTGCTGCACTGACGAAAAGTTTGGACTTTCCGTCTTGGGCGGATATCTTCCTCAACTCCCCAGACTTCCTTGACAAAGGGAGCTATGAGTTGAATAATCTTTTGGTGTTTGGCGGTTGGAACTATGCGGACTACGAAGGCTTGGATTATACCTCGGGCACAGGGCCTACGGCTGAGTATATGCTTGTTACAGCTATACAAGGGAACCCTCTCAGATGTGCGCTGGGCGCCTTGCGAAATGTTTACATCGTCACAGGACTGTTGGCACTGGCACTTCTTTTGACCGCGCGCAGTGCCATCAAGAAGCATCTGATACAGCCTGTACGAGATATTGCAGATGCAATGGAAGACAGTTGGCGGAATACTTACCATGCAGATAACGCCTCCGCCATGTGGCATGAAATTGAGAAACTGCGCGCAGGCTTTGAATCAGAAAAGGATCGCCGCAGGATGAAGGACAACGAGATTACCCGGTTGAACACCGCCCTGGAATATGCGAAAAAAGCGGAGGAAAACCGGCGGCAGATGACCTCCAACATCGCCCACGAGCTGAAAACGCCCCTGGCCGTGATCCACAGCTACGCGGAGGGGCTGAAGGAGCATGCGGCAGAAGAAAAGCGGGATAAGTACATCGACGTCATTCTGGCCGAGGCAGAACGCACGGACGGCATGGTGCTGGAAATGCTGGATCTTAGCCGACTGGAAGCGGGTAAAGTCAAATTGTCCCGGGATGATTTTTCCATCATCGATCTAACAAAATCCATTTTTGAAAAATTGGAGATTACAGCCCAGGCGAAAAACCTCCAGATAGAATTTTCTTTCCCAGATGATTTTACCGTCACAGGGGATGAGAGCCGGATCGCTCAGGTGATTGAGAACTTTGCCACCAATGCCGTCAAGTATACCGCTGCTGGCGGCCATGTGAACGTGACCATCCAAAACAGAAATGGAAAGACTACCTTCTCTATAGAAAACGAGAGTCCGCCGCTGTCTGACGAGGCGCTTCAAAAGGTTTGGGACACATTCTATCGTGTGGATGAATCCCGATCCAGCAGCGGGACGGGCCTGGGGCTGGCCATCGCAAAGAGCATCATTGAACTGCACGGAGGCAAGTGTTACGTTCAAAACACAAAAACAGGTGTAAAATTTTCCTTTACCATTTAACCGATGATGCACCACATGAAGAAAGGCAAGACTACCACAACAATGCTCGGTAGTCTTGCCTTCTTTTATCAGTTCTCAGATCATTCCAAAATACTTCAATGCCGCTGTAATTGCCGCTTTCTTTTCCGGCGGCCATTTCGGCTGTCTGGGATTTTCAAATTTTGGCTTGTTGTAGTTCCTGTCTCTTATACACATCTGACGC
>CABSMD010000248.1 GCA_902478725.1 uncultured Clostridia bacterium | reverse complement strand
ATTGTATCCAATGGATCGAACATCCCTCCATTGATAAAACAACCGAACTGATGAACCACCCCGGCGTAGCACTGGTTCTGGCAACCGGTGGTTCTGGCATGGTACGTTCGGCATACAGCACCGGGAAACCGGCTCTCGGCGTAGGTCCTGGCAATGTTCCCTGCTACATCAACCAATCGGCTGATTTGGAACGGAGCTGTACCGATCTGATTCTGTCCAAGTCTTTTGATAATGGTATGATCTGCGCATCCGAGCAGGCGGTTATCGTCGATAAAGAGATTTCTTCTGAATTTGAACGTATTATGAAGGAAAATGCTTGTTATTTTGTGACCGAAAGCGAACGTCCCCTGCTTGAAAAATACGTTATCAATCTGGATAAGGGCGCTGTCAATTCCGCAATCGTTGGTAAGTCTGCTTATGAAATCGCTAAAAATGCAGGAATCGATGTACCGGAAAACACCAAGATTTTGATCGCCAAATTAAAGGGGGTTGGCCCTGATTATCCATTATCCAGGGAAAAGCTGAGCCCTGTTCTTGCCTACTTTGTCGTGAAGGATTATAAAGAAGGAATCGAAGTGGCGGAGCAGATGGTTGACTTCGGCGGTCTGGGGCATTCTGCCGTGATCCATTGCAACGACGAAAAAATTATTGACCTGTTCGCCAAAAGGATTAAGGCGGGCCGCCTTATTATCAACTCCCCCTCCACCCACGGAGCGATCGGAGATATTTATAATACGAATATGCCTTCCCTCACACTTGGCTGCGGTAGCTTCGGGCACAATTCGACTACGTCGAATGTATCCGCCGTCAACCTGATCAACAAAAAGCGCGTAGCTATGAGGAGGGTCAATATGCAATGGTTTAAAGTCCCGGAAAAGATCTATTTTGAATTCGGTGCGACACAGTATTTGGAAAAGATGCCTAACATCAGCCGCGCCTTCATCGTCACCGACCCCAGCATGGTTAAGTTTGGTTACGTCGACAAGGTACTCTATTATTTAAGGAAACGGCAGGAATATGTACATTGCAAAATCTATTCCCAGATAGAGCCTGATCCGTCTGTTGAGACCGTTTTAAATGGTGCCAAGGAGATGGCAGATTTTCAGCCTGACGTTATTATTTCGCTCGGCGGCGGCAGCGCAATGGATGCTGCAAAGGGTATGTGGCTGTTCTATGAATATCCGGACACCGATTTCAACGCTTTAAAGACCAAGTTTATGGATATCAGAAAGCGTGTGTATAAGTTCCCTAATTTGGGTAAAAAGGCCAAGATGGTCGCTATTCCGACCACCAGTGGCACAGGTTCTGAGGTCACCTCCTTCGCGGTTATCACCGATAAGGAAAAGAACATCAAATACCCGCTGGCTGACTATGAGTTGACGCCCGATGTTGCAATCATCGACCCGGATTTCGTGATGACGGTTCCTCAGTCGATCACCGCAGACACCGGACTGGATGTTCTGACCCACGCCATTGAAGCCTTTGTTTCGGTCCTGGCCTCTGATTATACCGACGCTCTCGCATTACGTGCGATTCAGATCGTGTTTGAGTATCTGCCGCAGGCATACCACGACGGTACCAACGCCAAAGCGCGTGAGAAGATGCACAACGCAAGCTGCATGGCTGGTATGGCCTTTACGAATGCCTTTTTGGGAATCAACCACTCGATGGCGCACAAGCTTGGCGGCGAGTTCCACATTCCGCATGGGCGCGCCAATGCGATTTTACTGCCGTATGTCATTGAATATAACGCCAAAAAGCCTACCAAATTTGCAACCTGGCCGAAATATGAAACCTTTGTCGCGGATAAGCGCTTTGCTGAGATTGCCCGTATGCTGCATCTGCCGGCAAAAACGACCGAGGAAGGTGTTGCGAGCCTGATTAAGGCAATCCGTGATCTGATGAAGGAACTGCATGTGCCGGCAACTATCGCTGAATGCGGTGTCGATAAGGATGAATATATACGCAAGGTTCCGACACTGGCGGATAAGGCATTTGAAGACCAGTGCACCACCTCCAATCCTAAGATGCCTCTTGTGAAGGAAATGGAAGAGATCTATATCAAGGCTTATAGCGGGAAATAATCAGATACAAATACAAAATCAAAAGACCTGCATACTTTATTGAATGCAGGTCTTTTGATTTTATTATGCATTTACCTTCTCTATTGCAAAGCGGTTATCCTTTACGGTTACTTTGACGTGATCTCCATCCTTAACTCTATTCTCCAAAATCTCTTCCGCTATCATATCCTCTACGTTTGAGGTAATAGCCCGGCGCAAAGGACGCGCGCCGTATACGCTGTCAAAACCAACCTCGGCGAGCTTTGTAATGGCCTCATCTGAAAAATCAACCGTGATATCACGCTGCTTCATGCGTGATTGCAACTGTTCTAACATCTTTGAAGCAATTTTTTTAATGTCTTCCTCATCCAACGGTTTGAACACGATAATGTCATCCACGCGGTTTAAAAATTCAGGACGGAAGGCTTTTTTCAGCTCACCCATCACATCCGACTTGATCTGTTCATAATCCTCCGCCTTATCCTCCGCATTGGCGGAAAAGCCAAGCCGTCTCTTATTATCGGTAATCAACCGCGCCCCGATGTTGGAGGTCATGATGATGATCGTATTGCGGAAGTTTACCCGTCTTCCCTGGGAGTCGGTCAGGATTCCATCCTCCATAATCTGTAACATAATATTGAACACATCCGGGTGCGCCTTCTCGATCTCATCAAACAGGATGACCGAGTACGGTTTTCTTCTAACCTTATCGGTTAGCTGTCCGCCTTCGTCATACCCAACATATCCCGGAGGTGAACCAACCAGACGCGACACAGAATGCTTTTCCATGTATTCGGACATGTCGATACGGATGATTGCGTCCTCATCTCCAAAGAGAGCTTCAGCCAGCGCCTTGGAAAGTTCGGTCTTCCCCACCCCGGTCGGACCGAGGAAGATGAATGACCCTGTCGGACGTTTCGGATCCGACAGGCCAACCCTGCCGCGGCGGATGGCCTTGGCAATTGAGGCGACCGCCTCATCCTGCCCAACCACACGCTCGTGCAGGACATCCTCCATATGCAGTAATCTTTGGGATTCCTCTTCCGCAATACTCTTAACAGGAATTCCCGTCCAGTCGGCTACAATCTGGGCAATCTCCTCTTCCGTTACCTGTTTTTGCTGAGAATTGCTCTTTTGCTCCCATGTCTTTTTCTTCTCTTCCAGCTCCGCGCGCACCTTTTTCTCCTCGTCACGGATTTTAGCGGCCTTTTCAAAATCCTGCGTCTGGATTGCCTCTTCTTTTTCGTTTGAAATGCTCTCCAGCCTCGTTTCCAAATCTTTAAGCTCCGGCGGCGCGGTATAGGTTTTTAGCCGCAAACGGCTGGAAGCCTCATCAATCAGGTCAATTGCTTTATCCGGAAGGAACCGATCTGCAATATACCGGTGTGACAGCTTGGCGGCTGATTCCAGTGCGCTGTCGGTAATCTTCACGCCATGGTGTGCCTCGTATTTATCGCGCAGACCCTTTAATATTTGAATGCTCTCCTCCACCGTCGGCTCTCCCACTGTGATAGGCTGGAAACGGCGCTCCAAGGCCGCATCCTTTTCCACATACTTCTTATACTCATCCAGCGTCGTCGCGCCGATGACCTGCATCTCACCTCTGGCCAGAGCCGGCTTTAAGATGTTGGAGGCATCGATTGCGCCCTCTGCGGCTCCCGCGCCGATGATCGTGTGCATCTCGTCTATAAATATAATGACGTTACCCGCGTCAATGATCTCCCCAATCGCCTTTTTCAGACGTTCCTCGAACTCACCGCGGTATTTTGCGCCCGCTACCATGGAGGAAAGGTCCAGCGTTACCACCCGTTTGTCCCTTAAAATCTCTGGCACGTCGCCAGACACAATCTTTTGTGCCAAGCCTTCTGCAATCGCTGTTTTGCCGACGCCCGGCTCGCCGATCAGACAGGGG